>JACOTK010000130.1 GCA_016178435.1 Actinomycetota bacterium | reverse complement strand
CCAACCCGGGCGTCATGAACAACACGAGTGCCGTCGAGACCAACATCCATGCGGTGTCGCCACTGTCCACCGGATCCGTCCTTTGTGTCGGGTCGCGCGCAATCGGAGCGAGACGGGAAACGGGTGACGTTAGCCAACAAATGTCCGGGTCACCGAAAGCGAGGCGGTTCCCGACCGTCCGACAGGGCCAGATTCTCGATCCCTTGCGACAACCGCCTGAACAGCTCGGATCGTGGGCTCGCAGGCCGAAATCCTTGACCGCTCCATGAGGTTGGGGACGTAGCAGATCACCCTGCCTCCACCCCGGCCGCTCATCACCTGTCCGCTGATGGCTTCCCCATGTCATCGCCGTCCACGTCATCGCCGTCCACGTCATCGCCGGCGACACGGCGGTGCCGATCGAGGTGCAGGCGGGCCTTCATGGCCCCCCAGAGGATGCCGGGCTCATGAAGTGCGTCATCCACATCGGCGAAGGTCATCGGTGTCAGTCCGTAGTCGTCATCGGGGAAGTGCATGACGTCGAACTCGCTGCGCTCCACACACGGCACACCGGCAGAGCGGAGCACAAGGGTCGGATAGCGAACGGCATGGCGGAGAACGCCGAGGGGGTTGGATCGCTGCTCGTCGATGTCGGCCTCGAACAGGGCCCGCAGTTCCGCACCAACCTCGACACCCGCTCGTCGTCCCACCTCGGAGGCATGGGCAGCGGTGTCGGCACCGGGCAATCCGCCGGCCTCCACCCAAGCCGTCTGGACACGGTCGACCGAGCGCTCCACCCAACGCGGAAGGACCGTCTCGACCACCTCGACCAATTGCCTGGCGTACTCATCCATTGGCGACCATGCTTTCCCCCATGACCGTAGTCGGCTCATCGCCGGGCCCTTCATGATCATTCGGGCCGTGTCCGTCTTTGAGGGCATCGTCTATCACTCGTACGTCATCGACCGTTCCACCCCCTGTCGCCCGAGGCTGGAGGTGGAGGCGCTCGTACGAGAGGGCGATGTCGACTCGGGTCCGCTCCTGGTCAGCCTGGCCGAGTATGTCGCACTCGCCGGCGGACCGGAGGTCGTCGCTGCCTGCATTGCCCACCTCCGGGAGAAGGGCAGGATCGTGGATCACATGGGTGCGCCGTACCTGGCCTTCCCCACCTGGACGCCGATCGAGTTGGAGCGCCGTTGAGACGTCAGGCTCAGTGCCTGATTGAGGTTTCCCGAGCGAAACCCCTCGAGGTCGAGGGTGACGTAGCGATAGCCTGCCTCCTTCACCGCTTCGACGATCGCCGAGGCGCAATCGAGGCCCGCCCTCATCTCGTCGATTCCCAACTCGACCCTCGCCACCTCGCCGTGATGACGCACACGAAGCTGACGAAATCCCAGCCTCCGCAAGGAACTTTCGGCCCTTGCCACCGAATCGAGTACGCCGACCGTCACCGGCGTCCCGTAGGGAACACGGGAGGCAAGACACGCCGCAGCAGGCTTGTCCCAGGTGCGCAGCCCGAGACGTCGCGAAGCCTCGCGCACATCCGCCTTGGTGAAACCGGCGTCGACGAGTGGGAACACGGCGCCGTGATCCACTGCCGCCTGTTGGCCGGGTCGATGATCGACGAGGTCATCGAGGTTCACACCGAGAACGACCACCGCGCCCTCGGCTTCGGCCGTCGGCACGGCAACAGCCATCAACTCGGTCTTGCAGTGGAAGCAGCGATCACCGGCGTTGGCGACGTATGCCTCGTTGGCCAACTCGTGGGTGAGGATCGCGGTCCAGCGGAGATCCCACTCGTCAGCGAGCAACGCGCAGTCCCGAGCCTCTTCCGGAGCAAGCGAAGCAGAGACCGCGGTGACGACGTGGGTGTTGGCCTTGCCCAAGGTGTCCTGTGCCATCCAGGCCAGGAAGGCTGAATCGGCCCCGCCACTGAAGGCCACCACCACCCGTTCCAGCTCTCCCAGGCGCCTGCGCAAACGATCGAGTGATGCATCGACACCGCTCATGACACGCGAGGAATCAAGCCAGGCCGACGTGGGCCAGCACCTCGTCGAGTGGCGCCACCAACCCGCTGTAGAACGGGCCGAAGTCCGCGTACCGGGCCGACGCCAGATCGAAGCGCATGGTGTACACGCAGTCCTTGAGGTCGATGGGACTCCGCCCGAACAGCGAGACGCCCCACTCGTAATCGTCGAGGCCGGTCGAGCCCGTGATGAGCTGAACGATGCGACCCGCGAAGTTGCGGCCCGACTTGCCGTGCTCGTGCATCAGCTCGAGTCGTTCGTCGAACGACAGCCGATACCAGTTGGCGCCCTCGATCCGACGTTTGCCCATCGGATAGAAGCAGTAGGCGGGCATGTTCTCGGGTGGGAAGATCGGATAGAGCCGAGCCTGACGCATCGGCTCGGGGACACCGGAGGCGTATTCGGAGATCTCGGTGATCGAGACGTAGGAATCGACGATCTCGAGGCCCGCTGCCTGCAGGTCACGCTGGAGACCACGGAGTCTCCAGAGATCGGGGCCCATGGCCATGAAGCCGACATCGGCCTTGTGGCCGAACATGGCAACCGGCACGACCTGGTGATCACCTTCCGTCGCGGCCTTCACCGCCGCGGTGACCGCCTGGCCATCGGCCCCGGAACGAAGCTTGCAGAAGAGGTGAAGAACCCCCCAGCCTTCCGGCATCATCATCGAATCGGTCATGGGCACAGCCTACTGCGGACCCACTGGAACAGTCCCGGTGGCCATGCGGTCGCATGGGGAACCCACAGGCGCGTGGGGCCCCATGCGATGTCCGCAGGATCACGCCTCAGGCCGCCGGAGTCCCCACACTCTGTCGGCACTCCTTCACGGCTTCGTGGATCTTCTCGTGTTGCGCACCGAGCGGTCCGCGGCGGTCCCTCCGGTTCTCACGATCGTCACGACGCTCCTTGCCCGTCCTCCGCGGCAGTGACCGGTTGGCCTGCCGGTCCGGGACCTCGACGCCCTGCTCAGCCAGGCAGGATCGCATCGCCTCGTGCCGAGCGATCAGCTCCTCCTTTGTGGGGACGGTGATGCCACACTTCTTCAGGGCGGCATCGATCTCGGCCCGTTTCGCCTCGATGGCATCGAGATCGGCTCGCAGAGCCCTTCTCGCAGCCCCGGGTCCGCGCGGCAACGTGATCCCCGCGTCCTTCAGGCACTTCGTGATCTCGGCATGCTTCTCGCCCCTTTGTCCCCCTCCTGCCCCCGCCGGACCCTCGGCGGCGGACGCCGGGCCTGCGAGCAACGAGAGACCCAGGCCTGCGGACAACGTCACCCCGGCGGCAATCGCCGACAACCTTCGACCGGCCGTTCGCGTTCGATTCATCACATTCCTCCTCTGAGATGGTCCCGTTCAGACGTTCTGATCGGTGGGATCAGTGTGCGGATCGGAGCTGAGAACAACCTGAACGCAACCTCGGAATCAGGTAAAACCACCTGGCTGTCGAGCTCTCAGCCGAGCTTCAGCCGAAAGGTCGTACGGGAAGGCGTCGAGTCGACGGTGACCGAGCCGCCGTGGGTACGTGCCACCTGGGCAACGATCGCCAATCCCAACCCCGAGCCGGCCTTGGCCCTTGCACCCGGTGCCTGCCAGAAGCGATCGAAGACGTGGGGAAGGTCCGCGGGCGCGATGCCGGGACCGTCGTCCTGAACGATGATCTCGCCATCGTGGACCACGGAGTTGTGTCTCGAAGACGACCTCGGGCCAATGCGTTCGAGCCTGTTCCACCACAATGGCAACGACCTCGTCCAGTGCCACGGACTCCGGGACCGGGCCGCGAGCCCGGTCCCGGCCGAGATCGATCACATCGCGGATCAAGTCCGACAACTCCGCGATCTGCATGTCGATGTCCCGGGTGAGACGATCCTGGTCCTCCGCCGACAGCCCGGCGGCCCGGCGGAGCACCTCGATGTTCGTGCGGAGACTCGTCAGTGGCGTGCGAAGCTCGTGGGAGACGTCGGCAATCAGCGTCTGCTGCGCGGTCAGCGCTTCCTCCAGCGCCGCGAGCATCACATTGAAGCTGCTCGCGAGACGTCCGAGCTCGTCGGTACCGGTCACCTCGACGCGCGTCGCGAGATCACCGGTCCGGCTGATTCGCTCAACGGTCCCCGACAGGGCGTGCAACGGCGTCAAAGCGGTGCGAACCACGCCCAGCGCCACCAACCCGGCCAGCGTGGCGGCACCGATCATGATGCCCACCAGAAGCCTGCGCAAGCGAGCGAGCGAGCTTTCGAGCTCGTCGAGCGGGCGGGCAACCTGAACTGCCGATCCGGCGCGCCAGGCCGAGGTCAGCACTCGGACCTTCAGGCCCTCCACCTCGACCGTCTCCAGCAGATCCGGCCCGCCTCGGGCCGCAAGCGCAATCGCCGCTGGGCTCGGGGGAATGGCCTCGTCATCGCCGGCAACGACACGCACAACCCCAAACCTCGAGATCAACTGGGTGTGACCACCGGCAGCCCCCAATCGCGGGAGGCGAAGGCTCGGCTCCCGACCACCGCCACGCAATGGAGCCGCAACCACCTCGAGTCGGCTCCGCAACGAATCGTCGACCTCGTTTCGCAACGTGCGTCCCGCAGACACGAGCACGGCCACCGAGGTCAGCCCCACCGAGACCATCACCGCGATCACCGCCGCCAGAGCAAGGCGGGTGCGCAGGCTCATGGCCCGGCCGTCGATTCCCGAAGGACGTATCCCACACCGCGGACCGTATGGATGAGACGTGGCTCGCCGTTGGCCTCGGTCTTCCGACGTAGATAGCCGATGTAGACCTCGAGCGAGTTCGAGGTGGGGCCGAAGTCGTAACCCCAGACACGATCAAAGATGACCGACCGGGTCAGCACCTGACGCGGATTGGCCAGGAACAGCTCCAGGAGCGCGAACTCGGTACGGGCCAACTCGATCGGGCGATCCCCCCGGTGGACCTCCCAGGTGCCCGGATCAAGCGTGAGATCGGCGAAGTTCATGGTGGTCTCGGTGAGGGAACCTCCATCGGCCGGCGGCAGACGACGCAACAACGCGCGGAGCCTCGCCAGCAGCTCCTCCAGCGCAAAGGGCTTGACCAGGTAGTCGTCAGCACCGGCATCAAGACCCGCCACCCTTTCCTCAACGCCTTCCCGCGCCGTGAGCATCAGGACGGGCGTCCGATCACCCCGGGCCCGCAAACGCCGACAGACCTCCAGACCGTCCAGATCGGGGAGACGCCCATCGAGCACGACCGCGCCAGCAGGGTGGACGTCCTGGTACTCGAGAGCCGGGTAGCCCCCATCGACCGTTGCCACCGAATACCCTTCGAGTCGCAAGGCCCGATCGAGCGCATCACGAACAGCCGGATCGTCGTCAACGACCAGAACGCTCACCCCATTGCTCTCCTTGGCCATCCCCGTAGTGTGACCGAGCCACCTGAGAAAAGGCTGAATGCCGCCCAAACGCGGTTGCCTGCCGGTGGACGCAAGGGGCGTTGTCCTTCGAACGCGAACGATGGCCGACCCTGAGGACCGGCCATCGTTCGGATGTTCCTTGCCCAACCCGCCGACGGACAGACCGGCGGATCGGTGAGGCTTTAGAAGTCGTCCATGCCTCCGGGCATGCCGGCGGACGCCTGCTCGGGCTTGTCGGCAATGACGGCTTCGGTGGTGAGGAACAGTGCCGCAATCGAAGCCGCGTTCTGCAGCGCCGAACGGGTCACCTTGGCAGCGTCGATGACGCCGGCCTTGACAAGATCCTCATAGACGCCGGTCGCTGCGTTGAGGCCCTCGGTCGGGGTCTCGAGATTGCGAACACGCTCGACGACGACACCACCCTCCATGCCCGCATTGACGGCAATCTGCTTCAGGGGCTCCTCCAGGGCACGGGAAACCAGGCGAGCGCCCGTCGCCTCATCGCCGCTCAAGGTGGCGGCAAGCTTCTCAACGCTCGACTGAGCGCGCAGCAATGCCACGCCCCCACCCGGGACGACGCCCTCCTCGACCGCAGCCTTGGTGGTGCTCACGGCATCCTCGATGCGGTGCTTCTTCTCCTTGAGCTCCACCTCGGTGGCGGCGCCAACCTTGATGACCGCAACGCCGCCGGAAAGCTTTGCCAGACGCTCCTGCAACTTCTCCCGGTCGTAGTCCGAATCGGTGTTGTCGATCTCGGCCTTGATCTGATTGATGCGACCCTTCAGGTCGGCCTCGGGGCCTGCGCCCTCGACGATGGTCGTCTCGTCCTTGGACACCACAACCTTGCGAGCCTGGCCCAGCAGATCGAGCGTGGCGTTCTCCAACTTGAGGCCGACCTCCTCGGTGATCACCTGACCGCCGGTGAGAATCGCCAGATCCTGCAGCATGGCCTTGCGACGCTCGCCGAAGCCCGGGGCCTTGATCGAGACCGAACGGAAGGTGCCACGAATCTTGTTGACCACGAGGGTCGCCAGCGCCTCACCATCGACATCCTCGGCGATGATGACGAGGGGCTTACCCGACTGCATGACCTTCTCGAGCACCGGCAACAGGTCGCGCACGGCGGAGATCTTGGACCCCACCAGCAGGATGTAGGCATCCTCGAGCACGGCTTCCATGCGCTCGGCGTCCGTCACGAAGTACGGCGAGATGTAGCCCTTGTCGAAGCGCATGCCCTCGACGAGGTCCATCTCCATGCCAAAGGTCTGGCTCTCCTCGACGGTGATGACGCCGTCCTTGCCGACCTTGTCGATGGCTTCCGAGATCATCTGCCCGATCTCGTTGTCGGCAGCCGAGATGGACGCAACCTGGGCGATCTGGTCCTTCGACTCGGTCTCCTTCGAGATGGCCTTGATGGCTTCGACGGCCACGACGACGGCCTGCTCGATACCACGCTTGAGCACCATGGGATTGGCGCCGGCAGCAAGGTTCCGCAGGCCTTCATGGACCATGGCCCAAGCCAGGACCGTGGCGGTCGTGGTGCCGTCACCGGCAACGTCGTCGGTCTTCTTGGCGACCTCCTTGACGAGCTCGGCGCCGATCCGCTCATAGGGATCCTCGAGCTCGATCTCCTTGGCAATGGACACCCCGTCGTTGGTGATCGTCGGGGAGCCCCACTTCTTGGCAAGCACCACGTTGCGGCCCTTGGGGCCGAGGGTGACCCGAACGGCGTCGGCGAGCTGATTCATTCCGCTCTCCAAGCCCTTGCGAGCCTCGGTGTCGAAAGCGATGAGTTTGGACATAGGTGGTTCCCTCCCTGGGTACCGGACAGCAAAGCTGGCACTCTCGATAGTCGAGTGCTACCAGCAAACCATCTCCGCGGACAGATCGCAACTGACGCGCCGAATTGTGTCGGTCGCCTTGCCAAAGGGACCGAAGCGGGTGAGCATCTACACGTGACCTCGCTGGCTGTTCGCACCTTTGCTGTCGACGACTTCGATCTCGACGCTCTCCTCGCCGCCCGTCGTGGCCAGGCGATATCGGTTTGCATACCGGCTCGCAACGAGGGCTCGACGGTGGGACACGTGGTGAGGACCATCATGCGTGAGCTCGTCGAGCGGGTACCCCTCGTCGACGAGGTTCTCGTCATCGACGACGGATCGACCGACGACACCGCGCTCAGGGCAAGGGAGGCGGGCGCTGTCGTTCTGGGCGCAAACGACATCCTGCCCGAGTGCGGACCGGGAACCGGCAAGGGTGAGGCGCTGTGGAAGTCGCTCGCCGCCTGCGACGGCGACCTCATCGTGTGGTGCGACGGCGACATCCGCGATTTCGAGGCGGGATTCGTCACCGGGCTGCTCGGCCCCCTGCTGTTGCACGACAGCATCGATTTCGTCAAGGGGTTCTACGACCGCCCGATCGAAGGGAGCGCCGACCAGGGCGGGCGGGTCACCGAGCTCGTGGCGCGCCCCCTGGTCGCGCTGTTCTTTCCCCACCTGGCGTCCTATGTCCAGCCACTTGCCGGTGAGTACGCGGGTAGGCGCTCGCTCCTCGAGCAGGTGCCCTTCGAACAGGGCTACGGCGTCGATCTCGGACTGCTCATCGACCTGGCCGCCGAGGCGGGGCTCGACGCCATGGCACAGGTCGATCTCGGCAAGCGAGTTCATCGCAATCGTCCGCTCGACGAGCTGTCGCCGCAGGCGTTGGCGATCCTGCGCTCGGTCCTCGCCCGGACCGATGTACCGTTGCCGCTGTGGCCGAGCGTCCTCGTGCGACCGGGAGCGCCCCCACGTCACGGTTGACCATGGACAGCGGCCACCGATCGACAGCGTGCCGGGCTACCGTCGCCGGGCGAGCTGACCGGCCTCCCAGGCGATCTCGCCTACGGCGCCTCCAGGAGCTCCGGGGCGAGGACGTCGCTCACCACACCGCTTCCCGGATGAGCGTCGTCGGCAGCGGTGCGCGCCGCAACCTCTTCGATCGGCTCGTTCAACACGTAGGTTCGCCACAGGTGGCCGGCGAGAATCTTCAACACGGCAGCGGCCGGGACGGCGAGGAAGAGACCGAAGAAGCCGCCGACCGACCCGCCGACCAGGAGGGCAAGGATCACCACCGCGGGGTGCAACTTGACGGTTCGCTGCATAACCAGCGGGCTGATGAAGTGATTGTCGATCTGCTGGGCTCCCACCATGACCAACACCACCCAGAAGGCCTGGCGTTCATCGCCGGTGCTCAGGGCGATGACCACCGCCGGCACACCGCCGACCCAGGGCCCGATGAGCGGCACGACATTCGAGAAGCCGGCGATCATGCCGACGATGAGCCAGAATTCGAGACCGACAACGGCCAGGCCGGTCGAAACCATCACGCCGACGATCAGGGCCACCAGGAGTTGCCCCCTGAGGAAACCGCCGAGCGCTCGGTTCAACCGCCCCGCAACGAGGTACGCCTCATCACGGCGGGCCGGGGGCACCAGCGAATCGGCTACGAGACGCAGACGGGGAAGATCGACCAGCAGGTAAAAGGCAAGAATCGGTCCGAGAATGACGATCAGGGCACCGTGGATGACCTTCCCTCCCACATTGCGGAGACGGTCGAGGGTCTCGCCGAGCGAGTTGTTGTCGTCGGCGAACTCGGCTCGGATCTCCTCAACCGTGGGCGTCTCCACGACCCAGTCCGTGGTCTCCGCGGCCAGGTCATCGATCCACCCTTCGACATCGGCTCGCAGCGACGGCCACTCATCGGCCAGACCATCTGCCTGATCCACGACGATCGGTGTGATCAACAATCCGCCGACAACCGCAAGGGCGAGCACCGAGGTGTAGGCGAGTGCTGCTCCGAGCACCCTCGGAATGTGGTGGCGCTGCAGTGTCGTCACCACCGGGTTCAGCACGTAGATGATGGCCCCCGCCAGGACCAGGGGTGGCCAGATCGAGCGCACCAACCACGCCACGAATGCCAGGATCAGAACCAGGACGGTAAGCCCGACCATGGCCCATGCCCACTGTCCGGCAGTCCGAATCTGGTCGTTCACCCGGCCCAGCGTACGGCCGTGCACCCGGATGATCCACGCCGGAGGATTGGACGCCCCCGGGCGAAGCGTGCAAACCGTCGCTCTCGTCAGCCTCGCCCCATGGGTCGGTGGTTGGCGAGGTAATCGCCAACCACCGATTCGATGCACGACAGGGTCTCGGTCGTTGCCCGTTCGCGACCGAAAAGCTCGACCAGGGAGACGACCGTGACCGATTCCGGCGACAACGCTGCGGGCACCACCAGACCCCCGAGCACCTCGCCCACCACGACGAGCACGGGAATCCCCGTCTGCCGGGCCAACTGGATGACCCCACCGACCACCTTCCCCTCGAACGACTGCTCGTCGAGAAAGCCCTCTCCCGTCACCACCAGATCCGCCTCCTCGATCCGATCATGCAGGGAAAGCTCGTCGGCAACCACGTCAAATCCACTCATGAGCCGGCCGCCGACCGCCGCGAGACCCCCTCCGAGACCTCCGCCCGCCCCGCCCCCCACCAGGTCCGAGACATCGATGCCGTAGGTCTGATCGAGCACCTGGACCAGACGTGTGAGCCGTCGCTGGAGCAGCTCCACCTGGGCGGGAGTTGCTCCTTTCTGGGGAGCGAAGACACGGGCGGCGTCGACGAAACGGGTCCGAACGTCACAGGCAACCAGAAGCTGGACGCCGCGGAGGCGACTCACGGGCTCCAGGGCGCGCAGTGCGCCGAGACCGCCATCGGTCGAGGCCGAACCACCGACACCGACGAGCACCCGCTTCGCCCCCATGTCCAGTGCGTGAGCGACCAGCTCTCCTGTGCCATACGTCGTCGCCGCAACCGGGTCATTGCCTTCGGCGCCCCCGATGAGGGCCAGGCCGGACGCCTGCGCCATCTCGATCACCGCGGTTCCACCGGCGTATCGCCATCGGGCCACGACCGGGTCGCCCAACGGCCCGCTCACCGTCGTGGTGCGATTGCCGCCACCGAGCACCTCCAGCGTGCCTTCACCTCCGTCGGCGACAGGAACGCCACCGCAGGTAAAGCCCTCATTCGTGGCACCACGACAGATCGCGTCGGCAACCGCTCGCGCCGAGGCGGTGCCGCGAAACTTGTCGGGAGCCGCTACCACGTGCATCGGCCAATCGTGACCGATGGCGAAGCACGGCGCCATGACCCGCTCCGCAGCCGGAGGGGCCGGCCGGACCGGCGGTCGGGAGGGGTGTCCCAAGGTGACTACGGTTGCCTTCCGTGACAGACGCACCTCAACGACTCCGGTCGAACCGTCCGATCGTGGTCGTCTCGAACCGGGGACCCGTGACCTTCGACTTCGCACCGGACGGCTCACCCGTCGCTCGCCGTGCCGGCGGAGGCCTCGCCACCGCCATCGGCAACGCGATCGTCGGTACCGATACCGTCTGGATCGCTGCGTCGCTCTCGGAGGCAGACCGGCAGGTCGCAGGCGAAGGATTGATCGAATCCGAGGGATTCCGACTTCACCTGCTGAACATCGAGCCCGGCCTCTTCGCCCCTTTCTACAACACGATCGCGAACGGCACCCTGTGGTTTCTCCATCACGGACTCTTCGACGCGGGCCGGCGACCTCGATTCGACCGCCGCTTCCACGATGCCTGGTCGGCATTTCGTGAGGTGAACGACCTGTTCACGAGAGCCATCGCCGACGAGGCCCCCGAAGGCGCGCTCGTGCTGGTCCACGACTACCACCTCTCCCTGGTGGGCTCATCCCTCGCCGCCGTCCGGCCCGACCTCAACAGCGTCCACTTCCATCACACGCCGTTCTGTGGGCCGAATGCCCTGGCCATGTTGCCCGACGCCATCGCCGGCGAGCTGATGCTCGGCCTCGCCGGCTTCGACGCATGCGGGTTTCAGTCACCTCGATGGGCACAAGCCTTCGAGAGCTGCGCCAAATCGGTGCTGGGAACGTCACCTGCGACCTTTGTCGCGCCGGTCGCCGTCGACGCCGACGATCTCGCAGGCACCGTGGTTTCCGCCACATGCAGGGACGCGCTCGACGAGCTCAACGAACAGGTCGGCCCCCGGAACTTGATCGTGCGAGTCGATCGCATCGAGCTGTCCAAAAACCTCCTCCGCGGATTTCTTGCGTTTGACGACCTGATCGAGACCCATCCCGAGTGGCGAGAGCGAGTGGTGTTCGCGGCATTCGTCTACCCATCCCGAGAAGGTCTCCTCGAATACCAGGCCTATCGCCTGGAGGTCGAAGGCCTGGTGCGACGCATCAACGACCGGTGGCGCACGCCCACCTGGGAGCCGATCCTCTATGACCCCTCGGACAACTACCCCCGATCCATCGCCGCGCTCTGCCGCTACGACGTGCTGCTGGTCAATCCGATTCGTGATGGGCTCAACCTGGTCGCCAAGGAGGGTCCGTTGGTCAATCAGCGCAACGGCGTCGTGGCGCTCAGCCGTGAGGCCGGCGTCTGGGACGAGCTGGGCGGCGCAGCGCTCGAGGTCAACCCGTTCGACGTCGCCGGAACCTCGGACGTGCTGCATGCAGCGCTGTCGATGGGACCAGCCGATCGCGAACGCCACGCCGGCTCCCTGCGACAACGTGCGAGCGCCCGCACGCCGAACGACTGGTATCTGGAGCAGATCCACGCTCTGGACGATCACGAGCCAGGAGGTGACCGGAGCTGATGGGCAGGGTTGATCCTGCACGCACGAAGGCTCCTTGGCGCACCTACCGCCGGGGGCCCGAGGACACAGGCGCTTCGTCAAGCAGGAAGCCGCTGTAGCCGGCCTCTGCAGACGACCGACAAGCCATCAGGTACATCTGCAGGCCACCGGGCCAGTTCAACATCTCGCGAGGCTTGCCCGGGATGTTGGCGCCCATGTACCAGGAGTCCGCTCGTGGGAACAGTGTCATGGAAGCGATGGCCTGCACCTGGTCACGCCACCCCTGCTCCGCCTCCGCTGTCGCCTCGATGCGAGTGACCCCGGCATCGCGCATGTGGGCGATCAGCTCCACGACCCACTCACCCTGCACCTCCGCGCACGTCGGCCCGTTGCAGAACCCCGACGGGCTCTGGGGCCCGTAGATGTACAGGAGATTGGGAAACCCTGCACTGGCGATCCCCAGGTGGGTGCGGGCACCCTCCTGCCAGTGCTCCTTGAGGCTCTCCCCACCACAGCCTCGGATGTCGATGTTCGTCAGCCCGCCGGTAACCGCGTCGAAGCCCGTCGCCATCACGAGGAGATCGAGCTCGTGGTCACCCTCGCTCGTTCGTATCCCCGACGGGATGATGCGCTCGATCGGCGTGGCCTTGAGATCAACGAGCCCGACGTTGT
>JACOTK010000042.1 GCA_016178435.1 Actinomycetota bacterium | reverse complement strand
GGCGTGATCGAAAGCCTCACCCGCAGGTACCTCGGCTCGACCCCCGGATCGCCCGAAGCCATCGTCTTCGCCATCCTGTTCGTGGTGCTGTTGGTACGCCCGCAGGGCATCTTCAGCCGCAAGGCGCGTCGGCTGGCCACCGAGGGCAACGAGTCGTTGGTGTCACTCGACCATCTCGTGGCGATCCCGCGACGGCCCTACCTGTCCCAGCGCACCCTGGGCGCAGTGCCGCTCACGGTGACCCTTCTCGCGGCGGGCGCTGCGGCCGGCCTCATCGGCGAGCAGGACGCGTACAAGCTCGCGATCCTGCCCATCTTCGCCATTCTGGCCCTGAGCCTGAA
Source organism: Actinomycetota bacterium (assembly GCA_016178435.1). Lineage (GTDB taxonomy): Bacteria > Actinomycetota > Acidimicrobiia > Acidimicrobiales > CADCSY01 > JACOTK01. Next base: position 13,087 of record JACOTK010000042.1, on the reverse strand, counting down.
CGGCCTGATCGCCACGACCGGCCAGGTTTCGCTCGGGCACGTGGGTCTCTTCGGACTGGGCTCCTTCGGAACCGCCGTGGCTGCCACGACCTGGGGCCTGCCCCTGCCCTTGGCGCTTCTCGCCGGACCGGTGCTCGGCGCACTCGTTGCGCTCGTGCTGGGTATCGCCGCCCTCCGGGTCGGGGGCCTCTACCTCACGGTGTTGACCCTTGCCTTCACCGTGATGCTCGGCGCCTACATCTTTCCGATGCCGGCGTTCTCACGTGGTGGCGCCGGCATCTCCGTCAGCCGAGGCTCACTGGCCGGGCTGGACCTGACCAACGAGTCGGTCTTCCTCGCGTTCACGATCGTGGCGCTCGGGATCATCTGGATCGCGGATCGGCGAGCGCTGGGCTCGCCCTTCGGCCGCGCCGCCATCGCGCTGCGCGAGAACGAGGTGGCAGCCGCCGCCCGGGGCGTGCACGCGCCGGTCATCAAGGTGCTCGCCTTCACGCTCTCGGGAGCAGGCGCAGGCCTTGCCGGCGCACTTTTCGCCTATCGCCAGGGCATCGTCGTCTCCAGCGCCTTCCCGCTCAGCATGACCTTCAGCCTGGTGCTCTACGTGGTCCTCGGTGGACTCGGCTCACGCCCGGGCGTCGTGATCATCACCGGCCTGTTCACCTGGACGACGTTCTACGGGTCGAGCGGCTCGAGTGACTTCCTCGTTCTTGGAGGCGCCGGGCTGGTTGTCCTCACCATCGGTCGCTACCCGAAAGGCCTCGGCGGCCTCATCCGTCTGTTGAGCAGCCGCATCGTCACGCGACGAGGGGGTCAGACCAGGCCCACCGGCGAGGTCGACCACCTCGCCGCCATGCCCGTTCCATCGGGCCACATTCCAGCCGGCCCGGTGGCCTCGGCCGATAGCGGCGCAGGAAACGGCCGAAGATTGATCGTGCGACTGCCCGGCGGGGGGACGATGGAGCCGTCGCTCCTCGGGGCACGTGAGCTGAGCATCAGCTTCGGGTCCTTGCCGGCGCTGGCCGACGTCTCGCTCGACGTCGGCCCAACCGAGATCGTCGGCGTCATCGGGCCCAACGGCGCCGGAAAGACCACCCTGTTCAATCTGCTGTCGGGCTTCTCCACTCCTGACCACGGCGCCGTCTGGTTTGCCGGCCATCGGGTCGACCATCTCTCGGCGGCGAGTCGAGCGGAGTGGGGCATGGGACGAACCTTCCAACAGGGCGGACTGTGGCTCTCGGAGACCGTGCTCGGCAATCTCCTCATGGCCCAGCACCTGCACGTGCGACCCGCATCGGTGATCGGCTTCATCGCCATGGGAGCCAACCAATGGAACCTCGAGTGGCGCCGTCGCCAAGTCGCCGAACAGGTGCTCGACATCCTCGGACTCACCAACCTGCGTGATCAACCCGTGGGCACGCTGTCCTACGGCACCCGCAAGCTGCTCGAGTTGGGTTGCGCCCTGGTGACCCGACCCCGCATCCTCCTGCTCGACGAGCCGGCCGCCGGCATGAGTGAGGACGAGGTCGCATGGTTGGCAGGGGTGATCGGCGGAATTCGCCGCGAGCTCGATGTCGCGGTCCTCGTGATCGAGCATCACGTGCCACTGGTGCGCCAGGTGGCCGACCGCGTCTATGTGTTGAACTTCGGTCACGTGCTCGCATCGGGAACCCCCGACGAGGTCATCAACAACCCTGAGGTCATCGAGGCCTATCTCGGAACGCAGGGCACCGCGGCAAGCCGTTCAATCGTTGCGGAGATGCCGTGAACGCCCCGACACCAACCGCGGGCCACCTCGTGCTCCACGGCGTGAGCGCCGGCTACGGCAACGTCCGCGTGATCCACGACATCGAGGTCGTGTTGGCCCGGGGAAGCTTCGCCGTGCTGCTGGGTTCGAACGGCGCCGGGAAGACCACCACCCTTCGGGCGATCATGGGTATGGCGAAGGTGTCCAAAGGTGACATCACTCTTGATGGTAAGTCGCTCGTGGGCAGGGGCACCCGGGACATCATCAGCGAGGGCGTGGCCCTCTCCCCCGAGGGTCGCCAGGTCTTCGCATCGCTCACCGTTGAGGAGAACCTGCTCACCGGTTGCCTTCCCGCCTCGGGTTGGCGTCATCGCCGTACCCGTCTTGCAGGTGTCTACGAGCACTTTCCCCTTCTCTCGAAACGAGCCGCCCAGGACTCGGGGACTCTGTCGGGTGGCGAGCAGCAGATGCTTGCGGTCGGGCGCGCCTTGATGAGCGAACCGTCGGTGCTCCTCGTCGACGAGGCCTCGCTGGGCCTTGCCCCGGTGATGGTCGAGCACCTCTTCGAGTTGCTTGCACAGATCAACAAGGCCGGAGTGACCGTGTTGGCGGTCGAGCAGAACGTGGCGGTCACCCACTACGCCGATCACGTCTACGTGCTGGAACAAGGACGCATCACGATGGGCGGCGCAACAGCTGATGTCGCCGAGCGGCTGCACCGCGACATCGCCTCCGCCTACCTCGGACGCTCGTCACCGACACCGGACCCGACCGGGCCAACCGATCCGCAAGCCACACCCCGAGATCATGAAGGAGATCCCCATGAGTGACCCTGCAACCCCGACGGCGATCGAATCGACCCGGGAGGTCGATTGGTCGGAGTTCCGCTCCCTGTGGGGGGACGGGTCACAAGGTCGCGACCTCACCCGGGTGCGCTCCCTCGGCATCACCATCGCCATCGCCTGTTGGGTGGTGGCTCTGGTCCTCATCGCCCTGACATGGAATCAGGTCGCCGAGCTCTCCAGTGTCGCCGACCAGATACCGTGGTTGGTCAGCGGCGGCATCACCGCGATCGTCCTTGCCATCGTCGGAGGCGGGGTCCTGGTCGGCGGGTTGTTGGCGTCGATGGCTCCGCGGTCACGCGCCAAGGATTGACCGGCGTGCAGCGCCACCGATCAACCGGCGTCCTACGCTAACGCCCCAACAACTTCGCCTTCTGCGCCTCGAACTCGGCCTCGCTCAACACGCCGCTCCTCCGGAGCTCGTCGAGGTTCCGCAGTTCCTGCGAGATCGACGTTGCGCCAACCTGACCGCCCCCCGCCGTGCGCATCTCGTTTGCCTCGATCTGCTGATAGATCGTGTTCTGCACCGAGGACGGCTTCGCGATGTCGGAGAAGGTCTGCCTGCCCGTCTCACCGCCCGATTCGATGATCAGGTCCCCCGAGCGCAACAATCGCTCGAAGATCGTCTGATGGAAGAACATGGTGTTGACCCGGTCGAGAGGAATCTCGGTGCCACTTTTGCCCAGCACGCCGGAACGATAGATCAGTCGATCGGTGGTGACGACGAAGTTGGTCGTCACCCAGCGCAGGTAGCGCCCGACGAGCCAGACCAACATCGCCACCGTGAGGGCGGCTACCACCATCGTCAGGGCCTCGGGCAGATCGGAGGCCATCAGTGCGACGAGGCCGGCGGCGGCCAGAGCCAACAGTGAGGCCGGGCCCGTGAAGAACCACCAGTGCGGGTGAAGGTCGAGGACGATGTCCTCCTCCTCGTTCAGAAGACGCAGCGGAAAGGCCATGGGTCCCGAGGTTACTCAGCCCGATAGACCCGGCGCGGGAACACGCGGCCGGGCGCCACCACCCGATCCACGAAGAGCAGCCCGTCGAGATGGTCGATCTCGTGCTGCATAGCGCGCGCCTCGAAGGCATCGACCTCCAAACGTCGCTGCTCGCCATCGAGACCCAGACCCTCCACGACCATCGCCGTGGCACGTGCGACATCGCCGGTGAGGTCCGGGACGCTCATGCAGCCCTCCCGGCCGATCTCCGAGCCCGAGTGCTCGATGATCACCGGGTTGAACAACACCAGCTCACCATGGCAGGACCGTGCCCGACGGTGCCCGGTCACGTCGAGGCAGAACGCCCGGAGCGAGACGCCGATCTGAGGGGCCGCGACGCCGACACTGTGGCCCGAGGACCGCATGGTGTCGAGCAACGCATGGGCAAGGTCGACGGCCTTCCGGTCGATGTCCTCCAGAGCAGCCGCCGGACGCGACAGGACGGGGTGAGGAAGGTGGAGGACGGGACGGGCCAAGGTCACGCCAGTCGACGGCGAAGCGCTTTTCCCCCACCGGGCGCAGGTTTCCTACAGGACATCGGACTCGTGGGGTCGGATGTGTGCCTCGACCCCGAGCTCCTCGCTGAGCGTGGCCAACTCGGCCTGCAGGCGATCGACATCAGCCGACGCGCCCAGGGTGATGTCGAACAGCATCACGTAGACGAGGTCCGGGAAGCTGCCGGTCACCCTGGTCGAGAGATCGACGATGTTGGCGCCATGGTCGGCCAACAGACGCGTGATCCGGTGGACGATGCCCGGTCGGTCGCTTCCGTACACCGAGACCGACCAACTCGATGCCGACGCCTCGTCGGCCATGCCCGTACCGTCGCCCAGGGGCCGTACCACCACCGTCAGGCCCAACGCCGAGACCTCACGGCTCAGCGAGTCCTCGAGCACCGCAGGGGCCTCGCCCTCGGGCATCGCAACCACCAACATCATCGCGAAGTGACCCCGCAGGATCGTCATGGACGTGTCCTCGAGATTGCCACCATGACCCATCAGCACGCCGGTGATGGCTGCGACCATGCCGGGCCGGTCAGGCCCGAAGGCGGCGACAGCGACTCGATTCATACCCGAACGCTACTGTCACGCCGACGCCGACGCCGGCGCCGACATCCGGAAGGCGGCAGGATGAGGCCATGACGCCCTTGGAGATGACGCCTTCCGACGCCCGCACATCCTTCGAGGAGGCGGCCGAGTTCCTGGTCGACACGGCATCGCGCATCGCGCCCGATCAATGGCATGCTCCGGGTCTTGGCCTCTGGACGGTCCGCGAGCTCGTCGGCCATGCAGGCAGGGCGCTCCAAACGGTCACCGCCTACCTCGCGAATCCCGGCGCCACCGCGGATCTGGCAGGCCCCGTCGCCTACTTCTCGGCCGCGTTCGGCTCGCCAAGCGACACCGAGGCGGCATCCCGGGCGATTCTGGAGCGAGGGAGGGACGCCGGGAGGGCGCTCGGCGCCGACCCTCTCGCCGGACTTCGTGCGCTTCGGGACGGGGCGATCGGCGCACTGTATGACGCCGACGACAACATGATCGTCACGACGCCGATGGGCGCCATCGCCCTGGCCGACTACCTGCCGACACGCACCTTCGAGCTGGTCATCCACACGCTCGATCTGAGCCGAGCCATCGGCACCTCGGCGACCCCGCCGATTGGACCTCTCACCACCACTGCCGTCCTCGCTGCATCGGTAGCGGTGCAACGAGGACTAGGCGTCGAGGCCTGCCTCGCCCTCACCGGCCGCACACCCCTGGCCCCGGATCTGACGTTCCTGTAGGACTCGTCCCCCCTGCACGGCCGGGATGGGTGACCTCGAGAGGACGGTGCACGCCTGTCGCCATGCCGGCGGCAATGGCCAGGGCAGGACACTAGGACGTGGGCGTCTTCTCCTTCGCCTCGAGCGGAGCCTTCCGTGGGGCGCGGGTTCCGGCGGCACCGTTGACCTTCGCCCTTGTCGTCGGCTTCGCCCTTGTCGTCGGCTTCGTCGCCCGCCTCGTGCCGGATCGGGCGATCGCCGATCCGCTGTTGCCAAGATAGGACGCGACCACCTCGGCATCGCGGATGACCGAACGGGGTTTGCCGTCCGCGATGATCTCACCGAGGTTCATCGCGACGAGCCGATCGCAGGTTGCCACGAGAAGCGGTACGTCGTGTTCGACGATGACCAGGGCCGCGCCGGTGGCGTCACGCACCCGAGTCAACAACGGTCCGAGCGCCTCGGACTCCCGCTGCGCGATGCCCGCCGAGGGCTCGTCGAGCAGCAGCACCGAGGGCTGCTGCGCCAGCAGGCAACCGATCTCGATGACGCGCCGCGTGCCCGTCGAGACCTGCGAGAGATACTTGTCACGAAACGCGGTCAGACCCAGGAGGTCGATGAGCATCTCGGCTCGCTCGGCCATGACCTGCTCGGAAACCAGTGATGCCGGCAGACCCAATGCCGCAGCGATGGGGTCTCGGGAGGTTGCGAACCTCTCGCCTGCCACGAGGAGGGTCTCGGCGACGGTCAGGCCTGGGAAGAGGCGGGCTCCCTGGAACGAACGACCAAGGCCCAGACGGGCGCGATGATCGGCGGGGCTTCCCGTGACGTCTCGTCCGCTCAGAAGGACCCGCCCGTGGGTTGGTTCGACGGCCCCACTCAGGAGGTCGATCAAGGTTGTCTTGCCGGCTCCGTTCGGGCCGAGGATCCCGACGATCTCACCAGGCTCGATACGAAGGCTCACCTCGTTGACCGCGGCAAGCCCGCCGAAGAGCTTGCCCACATAGTGGGCCTCGATCGCCGATTGACCCTCGTCGATCACCACATTGGGCACGCGGTCCCGGGTCACGACCAGGTCATCGAGCGAGCCGATCGACGCGACGAGGTCGTCCTGTTCGCCCCCGGCTCGTGCCCGCCCACGACCCGCTCCGGCCCCTTCCAGGAACACGGAGCGCAGGAGATCGTCGCGATCGAGCAGCTGTGCCGTCGGCCCGGTGAAACGAACCTCGCCCTTCTCCATGAACACGGCACGCTCGGCGAGCTCGAGAGCGATGTTCACGGACTGCTCGACGATGACGATGGTCAGGCCCCGGCCCCGGAGGGTCTTGACGACATCCAGGAGCTCACCCACGACGACGGGCGCCAAGCCGAGGGACAACTCATCGATGAGCAGGAGCTTCGGCTTGGCGATGAGCACCATGGCCAGGCTGAGCATCTGCTGTTGGCCCCCCGAAAGCAGGCCGGCATGCTCATCGAGACGCGCACCGAGCGCCGGGAACAACTCGACCGACTCGGCGATCGCCGCCTGTACCTCGGCATGATCACGCCGGAAAAGCCATGCCGAGAGCCGCAGGTTCTCCCCCACGCTCAGCCCCGGGAAGATGCCGCGGCCTCCCGGCATCATCGCGATTCCCCGACGCGCCCGTTCCTCGGGGGTCATCCTGGCGACATCGCGACCATCGAAGGTGATCCGTCCGGACGAGGCAGGGGTGAGGCCGGTGACGGCACGCAACAGGGTCGATTTCCCAGCGCCGTTCGTGCCGAGCAGTGCGACGACCTCGCCTTCCTCCACGTCGAGGTCGACACCGAACAGCACCTGCACACTGCCGTAGGCGACATCCACGTTCTCGCAACGGAGAATCGGGTCCGACCGAACCCGTCTCGTCGGCTCGGATCCGGTCAGATCCACGACCATTCGCTCGGTGATGTCCACTGCCACGGCCTTTTCCTCACGTGGCGCACGGCCCAGGTCGGCATCGACGCGCCGGTCGGCAATCAGGCTCGGCACCTCGATGCCGGCGCGGGCAGCGATGATGCGCAGCACAACTCGGCGGAGACGAAGCGCCACGTTGCCGAGTCCGCCGGGAAAGACCAGAAGCAACAACAAGACGCCGGCGCCGGTCACCACCAGCTGAAGCCCACCGCTCATCACGTACTGGGCCCAACGCAGGACGACCGCACCAAGGATGGCGCCGCCCGGCGAGGTCAGCCCGCCGATCACGACCATCGAGAACGCCTCAAAGCTCTGTTGGGGGCTGAAGCTCCCGAAACGGACCCCGTTCAACACGAAGACGTGGAGTGCGCCTGCCAGACCCGCAAGCGCGCCGCTGATCGCAAAGGCGATGAACTTCTCGCGACCGACGGCGATGCCCCGGGCCTGGGCCGCCGGCTCGTTGTCCCGAACGGCCACCATGACCCTGCCCGACCTCGTGCGACGCATCATCCAGACCAGTGCGACGATGTCGACGAGGACTGCCAGACACAGGTAGTACAGCACCGTCTCGTCCTGCAGGTTCCAACGGCCCAACAACAACGGACGCTCGATCTCCTGGGGAAGCAATGAGGAGAAATAGGTCGGGTTCAGGAAGTAGCTCGACATGGTCACGGCAAAGCCGAGGGTGGTGACCGCGAGAAACAGGCCTCGAATGCGTACCGCGGGAAGCCCGATCACCACCGCAGTCAGCGCGCCGGCGCCTGCTCCCGCAAGGAGGGCGAGCAGGAGATCGAGGTCGTAACGCGAGAAGGCCTGGCCTGCGACCACCGCCCCCACTCCCGCTATCGCGAACTGGCCCAGGCTCACCTGGCCCGCCCAGCCCGTCAGCACCACCAGGGAGATGGCGACGATGCTGTAGACGATCGCCACGGTCCCCAACAACAGCAACTGGCTGTCGGTCATGACCAGGGGCACCAGGACCGCGAGCGCCACGACGACTCCGATCAACCCACGGCGACCCCAGATCACCTCGGGACGGTGCCGCAGCTCCTCGGGCACGGGCGGCATCTCGCTCGCGCCCACCCAACTCGACAGCGCGGACTCATCGGCCCGTGAGAGCTTGTGCCGCTGGACGAGCAGCGCCACGAGGATGACGGCCAGGAACCCCACGTCGGTGAGGCCCGCCCGGGAGGTGTTCCAGAACACCGCCTGCTGGAACACCCCCAAACCCATGCCGGCGAGAAGTGCCTTCGGCAGGCTCTCCATGCGGGCGACGACCGCGGCGGTGAGGGCGGGCAGCAGCAGCGACGGGCCGCTGAGCACCTCGGGCGAGAGCCCCTGGATGGGGGCGGTGAGCATGACCTGCAACGCCGAGAGCACCGCCGCCAGCGCCCAGACGATGGTGGAGAGGCGCCGCACCGGTATGCCCAGCAGCATCGCGCGCTCGGCATTCTCGGCCGAGGCCCGAATCGCCGATCCGAGCTCCGTACGTGTCAGGAACCACGCAAGCACGCCCAGCGCCGCCGGGACGAGCACCATGATGACCACATGGTCACCCGTGAACAGAATCGGGAACACCGTGAATTCGGTCGAGACCGGCGTCCTGTAGGACTGGACGATGAGTGGCTGGTCGAAGATCTTGGGAATGATCAACTGGCTGCCGCTGAAGATCTGGGCGAGGCCGATGGTGGCCAGCGTGAGGATCAGACGGGGAGCCCAGAAGAAGCGCTGGATGACGATCCGGTCAACGGCAGCCCCGACGACGCCGGCCACCAGGAGACCCACCGTCAGGGTCACGAAGTAGTTCCAATGCCACGCGCTGAACATCTCGATCGCGACGACCCCCGCTGCACCACCGAGTGCGCTCTGGGCGAAGTTCACCACTCGGGCACCCCGGTAGATCAGGACGAGCCCGATGGCCGTGAGTCCCGTCAGCGAGCCGAGCACGAGCCCAAGCAGCACCACGCCGAGTGGCAGACCCGAGGGCAGCACGGCTGCAAGCAGCGGCCATGCGAGCACGGCTCCCCCCATCCACCACGTGGTGGCCGGCAACCCGCGAACGCCGCGGGCGGTCGAGACCTCGACGGGACTCACAGCCCGCACTCGGACATCGCTCCGGGATCATCCTCGCTGATCGCGCTGCCAAACTTCCCGACGTCCTTGGGCGGGCCCACGGGGAACTCGGGATCACCCGTCGGCCAGTTCTCCGAGAAGCGCTGTCCACCGAGCGTGGTGACGTACCGGCCGGGTTGGCAGGTCAGCGGGCTCACCTCGGTCGGGCTGTAGTAGCTCTCGCGAGCGTCATCCATGGCCGTGAGGTCGTCCGGCGCCCAACTCCAACACCCGGCCTCACCGCAGGCCTTGGGAAAGTTGAAGAGCCCTTGGCGGAAGGTCTCCGGCGTCAGGTTGGGCCCCGCCATCTGCAGCCCGATGAACGTGTGCAACATGCCGTAGTAGAAGAGGTGATGAGTCAACTTCGTCGGCTCGTCCTGGCGCATCGCCTTGTACACCCGATACGCCTCGCCGTCCCAGCCACCGTAGACCTGGGACAGGAAGCTCAGCGTCATGGCATGCGACCACTGGTCCTGGTCGTAGAAGGAGCCGAGGACGTCGACGTCCGACAACAGCACTCCCCCACCCACCCATTCGGGCCAATAGTCCTGCTGACGCGCCGCGCTGGTCATGAAGATCGGCGAGATCGGGTCGCAGAGACAGGCCACGGTCGTCACGCCCGCAGCCTTGAACTGCGCAACTGCGTTGGCTGCGAAGGTGGCGAGCTTGTTGACGTCGAGTGCGTAGTCGATGCGCTTGGTCCAACTCAGGCCTTGCTTGGCGAGCATCTCGCCCGCCATGTTTGCGCACCCCTGGTACTCCGGCTGATCCGGAATGAACAACCCGAACTTCCGTTCCTGTGTGCGGTAGGCCGGGTCACCGGCGAACCATGCCGGACGCCTTGCCAGACGTTTGGTCACATAGTCAACCATCGAGCGGGCGAGTCTCGTGCAGTCGGGAAAGTAGCCGTAGGCATAAGGCGCTCGTTGCTGATACCACCCCGTCGACATGTGGATTGCGCCGACCGCAATGACTTTTTGGCGAGCCAAGGCGTCGGCATACGGCTCGGTCAGCGCGCAGGCATCGATGAAGGCCTTCTGCTCGTTCGCCACCGTCAGCGCATCGGCTGCTGCGCCCTCCTGGCCGCCACCGAGGATCTCCGCGAGCGGGTCACCCTTGCCGTCGATGATGCGCAGCTCGACCTGGCGCCCATAGAGCTGGAAGTGCTTGTTGAAGTAGTCCACCATCGTCTGCGCGGTGCGAACCTGGTCCTCGAACGAGTCCGAGATGTCCACGCCCTGTGCGGCGGCAACCCCGATGAGCTGTTCGAAGCTGTAGGTGCCGCCACCCGTTGGGAGCCGACACGTCATCACGATCTTGTCCTTCGTGACGCCTCGCGAGGTTGCCCCACCGTTGTCGCCACTGAACTGGATGCAGGGTGGTGAGTAGGCGATGAGACTGACCTGTTTGGCCCCTCCTTCACAACCCGTACCGGTCACCGCCGTGCCGCCGCCCGGGCCCGACCCCGTCGATGCGGGCACCGCTCCTTGGCTTCCCCCACCGTCGGCACCCCCAGTTGTCGTTGCGCCGGACCCGCCTGTGCGACCGGTCGCTCCGGATTGCGTCCCGGGAGTGGTGCCAACGCTCGGCGCAGCCTGCCCCGACTCACCGGTCGTGGCGGCCCCCTGAGAGGGGGAGCGCTCCGTGGCGTTGCTCAGCACCTCGGTCGCATCGGGAGGTCGGCTCGGCAGCAGCGCCACCAGGAGCGCCACGACCAGGATACGCACCAGGAGCGGACCGTACCCCCGCAGGATGAGCGGGTCGGCCGATATCGCGGTGATTCGTGATCGCGTGCCGCGTGCCGGCGGCTCGGGTCGAGTGGGTTCGAAGGTCGACATCGGTAGAGCTCCTTGATCGGAGAAGGTGTTCCGGATGGTTGTTCGACGCGTGTGCCTCAGGGTTGCGTGGAGTGGATGGCCGGTCGATCCGTCAGGTTCTTCGGACTCGAAGCTGATCGAGACCGGCGATGAGCAGGAGGGCCGCCAGACCACCGAGCAGAGCGGCCGCAGGCGAAGTGTCCGGAAGGGTCCCGAGAGCCATCTGGTTGGCATCGGGCCCGGGAGTAAACGGCAGCGACACGGGTGGCAAGGTCACCGGCGGCAGGGTCACCGGAGAGGGGCGTGGCGACGACGGGGGCGGCCCCCCGTCGGCCGGCGGCGACTCCGGATTGACCACCTGGAGACCGCCCACCTGGGGCGCCGTGGTCGAAGGCGTGGGGGTTTGAGGGCCGAGTCGGCGTGCCTCGGTTCTCAGGTCCGCCGACGAACCCCCGATCGTGATCTTCAGACCACCGTCACCGGTGAGAATCCCAACGATGACGTTGAGGACCGTGAACAGCAGTCCCAACTCGGGGATGCTGTCGGTCTGCTTCAACTCCCAGTCGGTGACCATCTTGGACACCGTCGGGTACCAGGCGCCGATCGACTTCTCCAGCGCCGGTGAGTCGACGAGTTGGAACCCGAGTGGCGAGACACTCGTGCCGTCATCCGAAACCTTCGGATAGAGGATCTTTGCCCCGAACCCCTCGAGGGACTTGTTCGCGCTCGAGATGGCTCCCGGCACCTTTGCGGCGTCGGTCATGTCGATGGTTTGGCCGCCGACCTCCATCGACTGCACCGAGAAGGCGGACTGCGCCGGCGCGCCCATGGTCTGACTCGATTGCCAATCCAGTCCATGGAGCACCACCTTGCCACCCGCCAGAACCAGATCGCCGACGGTGGTGTGCGCCATCGCCTTCTCGGGACTGATGTAGGTGTGGGCCGTCCCGCCCGCCAGATCGAACATGCCCGTCGCCCCGGCAACCGCCGTCGTCACGGCCTCGGTCTCGAGCGGCTGCTTGGACGCACGGGCCCATTCCTTGCCGGGCTCGAGAAGAACGGGCCCGACCTGAGTCGGGGAGATGGTCCATCCGAGAACCCGAGGCTGATCCTTCGATGCCTCCAAGGCGTTTCTCGAATCGACGTGACTCGGCTGCTGCGCGGCAAGGAGGCTCTTGATGTCCTTGATGGTGACGTCGCTCACGCCGTTCTTTCGAAGCGTCGGAAAGTCCAGCACGCTCACCAGGGCGCCGAGGAGGCCTGCGTCGAAGAACGAGGAGTCTCCCCGCACGATGTCGTCGCGGACATCGCTCTTGGATGCGCCCACACCGATGTTCAGCGTGTAGTCCGCAGCGAAGATCCCGATGCCGAGGACCTTGCTGTCCACCCGTCCTACCGGCATGGTCGGCGATGGCGTGGCGGCAGTGACCGCGAGCGCTCCCCCACCGAGTTGACCGACCACAACCGCCGCCAAGCCGGCGGCCGCAGCCCTTCGCTTCCAGTCCCTCATCAGTCCCCCCACCGACAAGAGCGAAGTTCCCCCCCGGGTACCGGCTCACGTCGGGCGTCAACCTAGAAGGAGTTGCTTGCAAAGATCAAGTAACAATTGCGTTACAGCAAGCGCGGGATCGATCCGCACCCCGTTGGACCGATCAGAGCCCGGCGTGTGCCATAGGCTCAAAATGCGGGGCAAGGACCTGGAGCCAAACCGTGGCTGCGCACCAGGAAAGCGTGCACCAGAAAGGCGACCTCCGTGGGATCAAGACCGTCGACCCGCACAGGATCACTGCAATACTCCTGGAGCGGACGACGGGATTCGAACCCGCGACCCTCACCTTGGCAAGGTGATGCTCTACCAGCTGAGCCACGTCCGCGTAAGGGC
>JACOTK010000041.1 GCA_016178435.1 Actinomycetota bacterium | reverse complement strand
GCAAGGGTTGTCCAGGTGTCGAGTGGGCCTGGTCCGGGGTCGGTCCCTCCCATCATCAGGTAGTGATCCGAGGAGAAGAATCCGGCGAAGCCCAGCGATTCGGCATGGACGGCCAGGACGCGGAGCTGCTCGTAGGTGGCGCCCTGCTGTGGTTCAACCATGATGTGCAACTCGACGGAGGACGAAGCGGTCATGGCCTCAATCTAGGAGTTGCACCCGACCCGGTGTCGAACGACTGCCCAGCCGGCGACCGTGCCGGTGGTCGGCTACGGTCCAGCCCGTGGGGGATGGGCGCCAACGTCACCGGGAGTTTCCACCCGGGTTCTTTGCACGGATGGACGAGGGTGTCGATGCGACGTTCTATGCGATGCCTCGCCTCGTGACGCATATCGATGATGCTGCCATCGCGACGGTGGGTGATCTCTACGCGGAGCTGAGGATCGAGGGTGACGTCCTTGATCTCATGAGCTCGTGGGTCTCTCACTTCCACCACCCACCCCGGAATCTTCGGGTACTCGGGATGAACGAGGCCGAGCTCGCGGCCAACACCCCGGCGAGCGAGCGCCTGGTGCATGATCTCAACGTCGACCCGGCCATTCCGCTCCCGGATGAGTGCATCGACGACGCCGTGTGTTGCGTCTCCGTTGATTACCTCACGCGACCGGTCCAGGTCTTTCGCGATGTGGCCCGCGTGCTGCGCCCGGGAGGGCGACTCGTGTGCACCTTCAGCAATCGGGTGTTTCCCACGAAGGCGATCGTCGGATGGCTCGAGGGAACCGACGAGGACCGTTGCGCCATCGTGGCGGAGTACTTCCGACAGTCACGGGTGTTCGACCAACCGACGGTGGCTCGTCGAACCCCGGTGGACCACCGAGGCGACCCCCTGTTCGCCGTGTGGGCCAGAAGACGGTAGAGCTGGTTCGTGAAGAGCTCAGGCCTTCTTGACCGCGACGCCCTCGTACATGAAGCCGAAAGCCTTGGGGCCCTTCACGAAGAAGTTCTCGAGCTCCTCGATGTCGAAGCCGGCGTCGAGGATGAGCCGATCGATCGGTCGGTTCAGATGGCATCCGCCGGCGACGCGGCGTTGGAGCGGTGTGAGACGGTCCTGCCATTTCGCAACAGCCGGTTCAGGCGCCAGGCCGTGCTCGACGAAGTGCAGCCTGCCCCCGGGCCGTAGCACTCGACGCATCTCCGAAAGGGCCTGATCGACATCGGGAATCGTGCAAAGGGTCCACGTCACGAGCACGTGGTCGATGCTGTTGTCCTCCAGTGGCAGATGCTCTCCATCGAGACCCACGTACTCGACCGGCACGTTGGATGCTGCGACTCTTCGGGCGGCAATCCTGCGACCCGCGGTTGACGGGTCGACGGCTCGGACCCTGCGCACGGCAGGCGGGTAGAAGGGCACGTTTCGGCCTGAGCCGAAGCCGACCTCGAGGACCTCGCCCTCGAGGTCGGACGCGACGCGCTCTCGAAGCCTGGCGAAAATGGGACCCCCGAGGACGAGGTCAATCGCCCGTGGCAGCACGTGGTCCTCGTAGATGCTCATGGCCACCTCATCCCGTCTGGCCGATCAATTACTTCGAAGCCTACGGTGTCTCCCACCGACGCTCAATGAGGGTGCGTCACGTGACCGGGGGGATCGATGTCCGAATACGCCAAGGCCCACAGCGAAGGCCGTCGACAGGTTGCAGCCCTTCTCCGAGAGCTGGACGATGCGCAGCTGAAGACCATGACGGTCGGCTGTCCTGCCTGGGACGTGCGGAGTCTCATGGGCCATGTCGTGGGCGTGGCTGCAGATATGACCACTGGCAATTTCCCAACCGGTGATGTGCACGAGTGGATTCAGGCTGCCGTTGATGCCCGCAGTGACCTTTCGCTCGAGGGTCTTCTCGAGGAATGGGTGGAGCTCGGCCCCGGAATCGACACGTGGTTGACCAACATGCCGCCGATGATGGGCGATCTGTTGATCGGTGATCTCGTTACCCACGAGCAGGACATCCGAGGCGCCTTGGGGCTTCCGGGTGGTCGAGGGGGCATCACCTACGACTTGGCCGTCGAGGGCTATCTGAGCTCGCTTGGCGGTCGAATCGGAGGTGCGGGGCTGCCGGCGCTCCGGGTGGTTCACGATGGCGTCGAGCAGGTTCTGGGCGAGAGTGAGGTCGGAGCCACGGTGACCGCGAGCACGTTTGAAATCCTGCGCTCGATCGGCGGACGACGTACGGCCGTTCAAATCGCCGCTCTGGCATGGGACGGGGACCCTGTCCCGTATTCCTCCATCTTCTCGAACTACGAGTACCCGGCTGAGTCGATCGTCGAGTAGTTGACCCGCGCTTCCCGACGTGCAGCGCCTTCCCCGAGCTACTTGCGAACAGCGGTTGTTTGGTAGACCGCCAACCCGAAGGAAAGAACGCCGAGTGGAACATGCCAGGCTGCTGCCTCGGCCGTCTCGCGCCCGAGGTAACCGAGGCCGATCTGTCCGGTCAGAACCGCAGCGAGGATGATCGCGAGCACAACGGCGGTTCTGCCGGCCCGTCCCAGGAAGGCGAGCGCGGGGCCAAGAGGTGGACCCCGGCGCGGTGGCAGGCGCGCAGGGCGGGGTGTGGTTGGTCGCGGTCGAGAGTGGCGTTGGTCATGAGCCGAGATCGTAGGTGACCGATATCACAACGGCGCGAGCGGAGCTTTTGACTCGGAGGCCCTCGGGGGTGTCATATGCTCGCGGCGCGGTCACCCACTTGCTGAGGGGCCTCGTCGAAGATCGGGAAGCCGCAACAGACACAGACACGGAAGGACGTAGCCATGCGCGTCGTGGTTGATCAGGAAAAGTGCCAGGGACACAATCGTTGCATCGTTGTGGCCGAGGAGCTTTTTGAGATTGATGATCTGGGTTACGCCGTGGCCAAGGGCGACGGCGTTGTTCCAGCCGGGCTCGAGGACAAGGCCCGTCTCGCCGTGGCCAACTGCCCGGAGTTTGCAATCACCGTCGAGGATTGAGAATCAAGGTCCATAGACTTGTTCCGAGCAGCCGTGCACCGGCACTTGCATGGCGCAGCCAAGGGAGAGAGCCACCATGCCCGAAACACCAACCACCGAAAAGGACTGGCTTCACCACTTTGACCACATGAGTCAAGAGGTGGCTCAGGACCCGTTCCCCATCTTCGACGAGATGCGCGCCCAGCAGTGCCCTGTCGCGAAGAGTGATCAATACGGCGGGTTCTACATTCCCACGCGCTACGAGGACATCGCCGAGATCGCCTACAACCCGGCGGTGTTCTCCTCTCGACAGATCACGATTCGCAACCCGGCGATGCTCGAACGCATGGGCGGCGACCCGGCTGAGATCCCCATGAATCAGTACGGGGCTCCTCCCATCACTTCGGACCCGCCGTTCCACACCGCGTTTCGCCGTATCCTCCTGCCCGCCTTCTCGCCCCCCAAGGTCAACGCCTGGGAACCATCCACCCGTGACATCGCCAACGCCCGCATCGACACCTTCATCAACAACCCCACCTGTGACGGCGCAACGGAGTTCGCACAACACATTCCCATCGTGGTGATCTCCCGCATGCTGGGTATCCCCGAGACCGACGGTCCGCTGTTCACCCGTTGGATCCATGCCCTTCTCGAAGGCGGCCTCGGTGACATCGAAAATGTGTTGCCCACGGTGTTCGAGATGTCGGCCTATCTCCAGGAGCGCATTGCCGAGCACCGCGTCACGCCTCAGGACGACATCATCTCG
>JACOTK010000040.1 GCA_016178435.1 Actinomycetota bacterium | reverse complement strand
GCCGACGAGATCAACCGGACGCCGCCCAAGACCCACTCGTCGCTCCTCGAGGCGATGGAGGAGCACCAGGTGTCGGTCGACGGTCTGGCACGGCCGCTGCCCGACCCCTTCATCGTGGTCGCGACGCAGAACCCCGTGGAGTACGAGGGGACGTATCCACTGCCCGAGGCCCAGCTCGACCGCTTTGTCCTCAAGCTCATCGTTCCGTACCCCTCGGCGGACCAGGAGTTGGACATCGTCGCCCGCCATGACGCCGGTCTCAACCCCCATGACCTGGCGGCAATCGGCATCCGTGCCGTCGCCGGTCGTGGGGACCTCGCAGCGGCTCGGGCCGAGGTCGGCGCGATTCGTTGTGACCCGGCGGTCCTCGCCTACATGGTGAGCCTGGCCCGGGCCACGCGCGAGTCGCCGTCGCTGTCGCTCGGCGTGTCGCCACGGGGGGCCACCATGTTGTTGCACGCCACCAAGGCGTGGACCTGGTTGTCCGGGAGGGCGTACGTGACGCCGGACGAGGTCAAGGCCATGGTCCGCCCGACCTTCCGTCACCGCATCCAGTTGCGCCCCGAGGTGGAGCTCGAGGGTGGGTCACCGGACGGTGTGCTGGACGGCCTGCTCGCGAGCGTTCCGGTTCCTCGTTGATCGCGTCGTCGTGAGGTCCGCCCTCCCCGTTCCGACACGGCGCCTGGCCGCGCTCACCGCAGCCATGGCGGTCGTTGCCGTGGCGCTTCCCTTCGGGCTCATCGCCGCCCTCGTGGTGATCAACGCCGGTTTGATCGTCGTGGCACTGGTCGACTGGCTGTTGGCCACCGAGCCTCGTCTGGTCGGTGTGACCCGGGACATGCCCGGCTCGATCGCCCTCGGCGGCCGTGGGGTCGTGTTGTGGCGGGTGAGCAACGGGTCGAGGCGCGACATCACCGTCGGGCTGTGCGACGAGCTCGTCCCCTCACTTCACCCCGGCAATCGCCGGGCGGTGCTCGAGGTGCCCGCCGGAGCGACGGAGGCAGCGGTGACGACCATCTCGCCGTCCCGACGAGGCCGTTTCGAGCCCTCGGTGATGACGTTGCGAGTCGAGGGGCCCCTCGGGCTGGTCGCCCGCCAGGGAAGCCGCGAGGTTCCGGGCCTGCTGCGGGTGAACCCTCGCTACCGCTCGCGGGAGGAGGCGGAGCTGCGCATCAATCGAGCTCGTATGGCCGAGGTCGGTCTGCGCTCGACGCGGGGTCACGGCGGGGGTACGGAGTTCGACTCGTTGCGCGACTACACGGTCGACGACGAGATGCGTCGTATCGATTGGGCGGCGACCGCCCGCGCGGGACGGGCCATCGTCCGGATCTATCGGGCGGAGCGCAACCAGCAGGTGATGTGCCTGCTCGATTGCGGGCGCACGATGGCGGCACGGATCGAGAACGAGCCACGCATCGAGCACGCGATGGACGCCGTGATGATGCTCACCCATGTGGCGACCCGCCTCGGCGACCGAGCGGGGCTTGTGGCGTTCGATGCGGAGGTGCGCGCGATCGTCGCCCCCGGGCACGCCGCCGGTCGGCTCCAGGCGGTCACCGAGGCGATGTACACCCTCGAGCCCCGACTGGTCGAGAGCGACTACCAGGGGGCATTCGTGGCGACGCTCTCCCGCTTTCGCCGCCGTTCGATGCTCGTGCTGTTCAGCGACCTGGCCGAGCAGGCCGTGACGGAATCGCTGCTACCGGCGCTGCCGCTGATCGCCCGGGATCACGTCGTGGTCGTGGCAGCGGTGGCGGACCCGGCGGTGCATCGTTGGGCCACGGGTGTGCCGCTCGATGCCGAGGGCGTCTATCAGAAGGCCGCCGCCATCGCCGCGCTCGAGGAGCGGCGCCGGGTCACGTTTCGCCTGCGGCGCCTGGGGGTCACCGTGGTCGACGAGGCGCCGGGCACGCTTGCTCCCCGCCTTACCGACGCCTATCTGAAGGTCAAGGCGACCGGACGGCTGTAACCCGGCACTTCAGCGGGATGAGACCTGCAAACCGAGGTCGTCGAGCTCGTCGAGGGTCCCGGTGAACCCGGCCCGGGCCGCAGCGCCGCCCTGGATGACGATGTAGGCGCAGAACGCCACCCAAACGGTGGCACCGATGCCGACCCGCAGCGCGGTCGGCCAGGGTTGGCCGGTGACGAAGCCCTCGATCAGCCCGGCCACCAGGAAGACGGCGATCAGGCCCAGCACGAGCACGACCGATCGTCGACCTTCCTCGGCGAGCGCCTCGCTGCGACGCCGATCGCCCGGAGCGATGATGCTCCATCCGAGCGCCAGACCGGCGGCGCCTGCGATCACCACGGCGGTCAGCTCGAGGAGCCCGTGGGGAAGGATGAGGCCCCAGAACTTGGGGGCCTTGCCCGCCGCGGTGAAGAGACCGGCGGCGAAGCCGAGGTTGAGTCCGTTGTTCACGAGCACGAAGACGGTTGGCACGCATACGGCGATGCCCGCCCCGAACGCCATAAAACCGACCTGTGCGTTGTTGACGAAGACCTCGGTGCTGAACTGCTCGGCAGGCTTCGAGGAGTAGTAGTCCTCGAAGTCCTCGGCCAGGTAGGCCGCCCGGTATTCCTCGGGGGCCGCTGCCTCGCGGGCTCGTCCGGAGACCGAGATCCAGGCGCCGAAGGCCATCGCCGGCACGAAGGTGAGCGCGGCGGCGACGACGAGAAATCGCCGAAGATGCCAGACCGCTCCGGGGAAGCTCGCGGAGAAGAAGTGGGCGAGGTCTCTGATGTCGGAGGTGCGAGCACCATGGATGACCGCCTGCGCGTCGGCAACCAGCATCGTGAGGCGGGCATTGAGCGCCGGGTCCCGATAGTAGGTCCTGGCGTAGGAGAGGTCGGCCGAGGCGCGCTGGTAGAGGCGAACCAACTCGTCGATCGCGACGGCGTCGAGGGGCATCGAGGCCTTCGGGGACATCGAGGCGGTGCGCCGCCAGGGCCTGCGCCGGCCCCGGGCTTTTCCAGCCCTGCGGGTCAGCTCGGCAAGTCGCGTCCAGCCTGCCCGATGAGTGGCGAGGAATTGGTCGAGATCCATGCTGGACCTACCGTACTCACCGGCGAACCCGGCCATCGGTATGCTGGCTCCCGTGCAGGAACGACCCATGCTGGTCACCCCCGAGGCCGTCGAGCTTCATCTCGACACGGCAGGTCTCGGCTCTCGGGTTCTTGCCACGCTGATCGACCTCGTGGTCATGGCGATGCTCTTCGGCGGGTTGATGGCCGCTCTGGGCATCGCAGCCCTCGGTGACGACTCCGGGACCTTCGTCCTTGTCGTTATGGCAATCGGGACGCCGCTCATCCTGTTCGGTTACCCCATCGTGTCGGAGACCCTGTGGCGCGGGCGAACGATCGGCAAGTCCGTCATGGGCCTGCGTGTGGTCACCTCGCAGGGGGCGCCCATCCGCTTTCGGCATGCAGCCATCCGTGCCTTTGTGGGATTGATCGATTTTCAGCTGACGGCCGGCATGGCAGCGGTGGTGTCGGTGCTCGCGAGCAGCGACGGACGCCGACTCGGCGACATGGCCGCCGGCACGCTCGTGATCCGTTCACGCCAGGTCGTCGGTCGAACCGCCGTGCCCGTGGCGTTCATCCCTCACTCGGGCTCCGAGGATTTCACCCGCACGCTCGATGTGAGCCGGGTCGACAACGAGATGCACCAGGCCATCAGGTCCTTCCTCCTGCGGGTGCAGGACTTCTCACCCGAGGTCCGGTGGGAGCTTGCCGTCAAGTTCGGAACCGCTGCCGCCCGGCGCCTCAAGGTGTCGCCTCCCGCCGACATGCACCCCGAGACCTTTCTCGTCTCGGTGCTTTCGGCATGCCAACAGACCGCAGGCGCCTCCGGGGCGCAGGCCTGGCCCCAGCAGCCGGCCGCCACGTGGGCCGATCGTGCAGCCCCCGACGCGTCGGGGGCTCCGGTGCCGGCGACCTCGGGTTCGGTGTGGGTCGCTGCGAACCCCGCGTCCCCCGCCGACCTCGTTGCGTCCCCCGAGCCGCCGCCCTCGACCGCCCCTGCGGATCCTGCCGGCCCCGGCGACGGCTTCAGCGCTCCCACCTGAGGTCGAGGCCGTAGCCTGGGGAGGTGGTGACGACGACCTATCTCGATCATGCGGCGACGACGCCGGTGAGGCCTGATGCATTCGATGCCATGGTTCCGTGGTTGCGTGAGCGCTACGGGAATCCCTCCGGCAGCCATGCCCTCGCCCGAGCGGCGCGCAAGGCGATCGACGAGGCGCGCGATGTGGTCGCCGAGTGCCTGGGGCGCATGCCTCGTGAGATCGTGTTCACCAGCGGCGGAACCGAGGCCGACAACCTGGCGGTCACGGGGGTCGTCGGCCAACGGCGAGGCGCCGTCGTATGCAGCGCGGTGGAGCACCATGCGGTGTTGCACGCCGTCGAGGCGCTCGGGGGAAGGACCGTGGGCGTCGACCCCGGAGGTCGCCTCGATCTGGACGAGCTGGTCGAGGCGCTCGACGACGAGGTCTGCCTGGTGAGCGTGATGCTCGCCAACAACGAGGTCGGGACGATCCAGCCCGTGGGCGAGGTGGTGCGCCTTGCACGTGAGCACGCCCCGGGCGCCGTGGTGCACAGCGATGTGGTCCAGGCCATCTCGTGGCTCGACGTCGCCGACCTTGCCGCAGAGGTGGACCTGTTGGCCTTGAGTGCCCACAAGTTCGGTGGACCCCAGGGGGTGGGCGCCCTCGCCGTACGAGAGGGCATCACGCTGACCCCGCTGTTGCGAGGTGGCGGACAGGAGCGCGAGCGGAGAAGCGGCACCCAGAACGTGGCCGGCATCGTCGGCATGGCCGCTGCGTTGCGGGCCACGGTGCGCGAGCGAGCCCTGACGGTCGCCCGGGTCACCCGTCTACGTGATCGATTGGCCGATGGGCTGACCTCGACGGTCGCCGGCTGCACGGAGTCGGGCGATCGCTCGAACAAGGTGGCAGGCTCGTGCTCGTTGCTGTTGGCCGACATCGAGACCGAGGCGCTGCTGGTCCTGATGGATCAGGCCGGTGTGTGTGCGACCGCCGGCTCCTCGTGCGCGAGCGGAGCGATGGAGCCATCGCACGTCTTGCGTGCGATGGGCGTTTCCCCCGAGTTGGCGCTCGGCTCGCTACGACTTTCACTCGGATGGACGACGTCCGAGGCCGATGTCGATCGCGCGCTGGAGGTCATTCCCGCTCTGGTCGGCCGACTGCGGGATCGCAGCCCACTGGCCGTTCGACCATGACGGTCGGTCGGAGCCATGAGGACGTTCGGACCATGAGGATGGACCGATGAAGGTGCTGTGCGCGATGAGCGGCGGGGTGGACTCATCGGTGGCGGCCGCGATGCTGCTCGACGAGGGTCACGAGGTCACGGGCTGCACCATGCGCCTGTGGGGTGGCGCCAGTGACACCGGTTGTTGCTCGGTGGCCGATGTCGATGACGCACGGCGGGTGGCCCAGCAGCTGGGCATCGATCATTTCGTGTTCAACTTCGGTGACGACTTCGATGCCTCGGTCGTCGGCCCCTACGTCGCCTCGCACGCCGCGGGTGAGACGCCCAACCCCTGCATCGAGTGCAATCGTTCGCTCAAGTTCGATCGTCTGTTGCAGCGCGCCGACGCACTCGGCTTCGATGCCGTTGCCACGGGACACCATGCGGTGGTGGCCCACGAGGGCACTCGGTGGCATCTGCGGCGGGGTGCGGACAGGGCGAAGGATCAGAGCTACGTGCTGTACATGCTGGGCCAGGCGCAGTTGGCCCGCACGTTGTTGCCCGTCGGTCGCCTGACCAAGCTCGAGGTGCGCCGGCGGGCAACGGCCCTCGGTTTGCGTACGGCGTCCAAGCCGGACAGCCAGGATGTCTGTTTCATCACCTCGCAGGGCGGTCGGGAGCAGTTTCTCGCCGAGCGGCTTTCCTTCACGCCCGCGACCGTGGTCGACACGGCGGGTCGAGAACTCGCCACGGTGACGGCGGTCGAGTTGGTCACCGTGGGGCAGCGCAAGGGTCTCGGTCTGGCGGGCGGTGGGGTTCCCCGATACGTCGTCGACGTCGATGTGGCGGCAGCGAGGGTCGTGGTGGACGTGGCCGAGGGCTTGTTGACCGACGAGGTCACGCTGTCCACGTTGTGCTGGGTCGGCGATGAGCATGCGCCCGATCCGGACGTGGCGTCTCCCGTTCCCGCAGAGGCCTTTCCTGTCCTCGCACAGTGCAGCGCGCACGGCGAGCCCGTTGCGGCCACCTTCGACCCGATGACCGCCACCGTGCGTTTCGACAAGCCCTCCCGACGCATAGCGGCCGGTCAGAGCGTCGTGTTGTATCGCAACGACGAGGTCATCGTCGGCGGGGTGGCCCGACGGGCGAGGTCCGAGGCGGCTCAGTCCTCGACCTGATCCTCCACCGCCACCGCCACCCCGAGCTCGGACTCGGACTCGTCGTCGTCATGCATGTCGTCATGCGAATCGAGGTCATCGACGTGGGCAACCGCGGCGGGGTCCACGCACACCCGATGGGCACTTGCCGCCTCCAGCACGGCTCCGGGTCGAGTCGGGGTGAAGAGGAGTCGAGCCGCCTTGCCGGGCTGCGCAGCCTGTCGGCCCGGCATCACGCGCAGCATGGGAACCTTCTCCCGCAGGCGAAGCTCCAGTGCGAGGCCCGGCGAGTGGCTGGTCAGGTTGACGGCGTCCGTGCCCACGGGGGCTGGGTGCAACAGCTCGATCTCCGAGCGACGAAAGAGCACCGGGTCGACGACGGCGTGGTGGTCCTTGAGCACGACCCCGGCCGGCACGAAGACGATCCAACGTTGGCACAGGCCGTGAAAGGCGCGAATCAGGATGGCCACCACGGGCGCTCCCACGGCGATCGAGAGCCCCCCGGCCACCCACCGTCGGTCGGCGAGCAGCAGCGGCCCGGCGGTCACGGCCAGGGCGATCAGCACCCAGGCCACCAGCAGGGGGCCCAGGTACAGGGCGCCGGGTGGACGCAACATGTAGCGCCTCTCGTCACCGTAGGAGCCGGCGTTGATCGCGATCTCGCCGATCTGAGGGGTGAACGCCAGCAGGGCAACCGCAGCGGCGAAGGCGGGCCCGAGGGGACCGGCCGACTGATCCACGAGTGCGGCGACGCTCACCACCGGGGCGCCGAGGGCGATGACCCGCAGCATCACGAGACCGGGTGTGCCGGGGATCAGCACCGCCCCCACGGCCAACGTCCACGCAACCCACAGCCCGACCGAAGCCGTCGTGCGAAGCGGCACGGACCAGTCATGGAGTGCGTCGGCCAACGTCGGTCCCGCGATGAACGGCAGGACGACCCAGCCGACGCGCAACAGCCACTGGATGCCGCGGGTCGAGATCATCCGTCGAGATTGACTCAGGAACGGACGAAAGGCCAAGTAGGAGCCTCCGAAAGAGGCGAAAGGCCTGAGCGCGGTGCCGATCGGTGTCGGCCAATAGTCTGGGAGTCATGTCCGCCTGCACGTGTCCCGCCCATGTGCTCGGCGAGGACCCGGCGTCCCTGGCAGCACGGCTCACGGCCGAGATCGCCTACCACAACGACCGCTACTACCACCTGGACGACCCCGAGATCGCCGATGCCGAGTTCGACGCGCTCGTGCGTCGCCTGCTGGCCGTGGAGGCTGCACATCCGGAGCTGGTGACGCCGGACTCGCCGACCCAGCGGGTTGGCGCCGCCCCGTCGTCGCTCTTCACGCCGGTGGCGCACGAGGTTCCGATGATGTCCCTGGAGAACGCCTTTTCGTTCGAGGAGCTCGATGCATGGGGCGAACGTCTGGGGCGCCGGGCCTCTCGGGCAGGATCATTCGTGTGCGAGTTGAAGATCGACGGCGTGGCGATGTCGCTTCGCTACGAGAGGGGTCGCTACGTCCGGGCGGGAACGCGAGGCGACGGCCGGGTCGGTGAGGACGTCACCGAGAATGTGCGCACGATCGCGAGTGTGCCCGACCGGCTGACCGGCGATGCCCCGACGCTCATCGAGGTCCGAGGTGAGGTCTACATGCCCCTCTCGGCCTTCGACGCGTTGAACAAGCGCCAGGCGGCAAAGGGGGATCGGCTGTTCGCGAACCCGCGGAACTCATCGGCGGGCTCGTTGCGCCAGAAGGACCCCTCGGTCACGGCAAGTCGTGAGCTGGCCCTGTTCTCCTATGACATCGGGGCGATCACGGGCGGACGACGTCTCGCCACCCACACGGAAACCCTCGCCTGGCTCGCGGATCTGGGTCTTCCGGTGAACCCCGAGATTCGCACGGTCGACTCGCTTGACGGTGTCCGCACCTTTTGTCGGCACTGGCTCGAGCACCGTCACGACCTCGACTACGAGATCGACGGCGTGGTGGTCAAGGTCGACGACCTCGCGCTGCGCGCCGAGCTGGGCATGACCTCGAAGGCCCCACGCTGGGCCATCGCCTACAAGTTCCCGCCCGAGGAGCGGACCACGAGGCTGCTTTCGATCATGGTCTCGATCGGGCGCACCGGTCGGGCGACACCCTTCGCCCAGCTCGAGCCTGTCGTGGTCGCGGGTTCGACGGTCTCCCAGGCGACCCTGCACAACGAGGACCAGGTCCGGGCGAAGGACGTGCGACCCGGTGACGTGGTGATCGTGCGCAAGGCGGGAGATGTCATTCCCGAGGTCGTCAAGCCGGTGTTGAGCGAGCGGCCCGATGGCCTGCCCACCTGGACCTTCCCCCGATCATGTCCTCGTTGTGGTGAGGTGCTGGTGCGAGACGAGGGCGAGAGCGACACCTTTTGCATCAACGTCGACTGTCCCGCACAACGCCTGGCCCGCCTCGTGCACTTCGGTTCGCGCTCCGCCATGGACATCGAGCACCTCGGAGAGCGCACAGCGGCTCAACTGCTCGATGCCGGACTGGTCGCCGACCCCAGTGACCTGTACCGCCTGAGCGTCGCCGATCTGATCGACCTCGAGGGGTTCGGGTCGATCTCGGCGGGCAATCTGATCGAGGCGATCGATGCCTCACGAACGCGCCCTCTGGCCAACCTGCTCTTTGCGCTGAACATTCGCCACCTGGGCCCAACGGGAGCGGAGCTCCTGGCGCTGGCGTTCGGCCATCTCGATCGCATCGCCGGCGCGTCCGTCGAGGAGTTGGCCCAGGTCGAGGGCATCGGTGAGGTTATTGCGCGAAGGGCTTCAGCCGCGATGAGGCCGAAGAGGCCATCAAGTCCCGCGGCGGCAGGTCGCCCGGAAGCGTCTCGGCAAAGACCACCGCCGTCGTCGTCGGCGAGGCCCCGGGTGCCTCGAAACTGGCCAAGGCCACTCAGCTCGGCGTCCCGGTCATCGAGGAGTCGGCCTTCGTGCGGCTGATCGAGACGGGCGAGCTGCCGAGCTGAGCACTCGGGAACGGCCCGTCTCCGCGATGTAGGCGAATCCCAGACATGAGCGGTCAGGCGACCTTGAAGCACCACTTCACGGATTGGGGGCCGCTGTTCGTCGTTCCCTCCACCGGGGTGAGCACGGCCATGGCGCAGTGGGGCCCGGGCGCCAACTCGTCGATGACCTTGCCCTTGCCCGGGACGAAGAAGAAGATGTTCTGCGGGTCGACCCCCCCGGACGCCTTCGCCGCGCAGGTCTCGATGGCG
>JACOTK010000039.1 GCA_016178435.1 Actinomycetota bacterium | reverse complement strand
TCGATGCGCCCGAAGACCAGCGCCACATCGCCCAGCTCGAGCTGAACCCGGCGGGCACGGGCGGTCTCCTCGAAGACATCGTTCTCGAGTCGTGCCTGATGCGTGCCACCGGGACCGAGGGAACGCATCTGGAGCAGCCTGCGGGCGCGTCGGCGGGACTCCTCGAGACCCTCGTACGCGTGATCGACGAACGCCTGCTCGGCAGCAAGCTCAGGATGTGTTGCCATGGCGCTCTCCCTCCCCGCCTCCGGGCTTCATGCCCAAAAGAGGGAACCGTCCATCATAGAGCCGGAGAGCGCCCAACCGATCCCACCCGCCGCCGGCATCGGGATCGGTTGGGTGAACGATCAGGCCTGCAACAACGATCAGCCCTGCAACACCGCCTCGACCTCGATCTCGACCTTGACCTGCTTGCCCACCAGGACGCCGCCGGTCTCGAGAGCCTGATTCCAGGTCAGGCCGAAGTCCTCCCGGTTGAACTCGGTCGTGGCGGACAGCCCGATGCGATTTCCGCCCCACGGATCGGTGGCGGCGCCCTCGAAGGTCACGTCGAGCTCGACGCCCTTCGTGATGCCGTGGATGCCCAGGTCTCCCGTGACCTTCCACCCATCCTTTGCCTGCACGACGGCCGTCGATCGGAAGGTCAGGTTCGGGTACTCGGCAACGTCGAGGAAGTCGGGGGAGCGGAGGTGATCGTCGCGTCCCTGGTCACCGGTGTCGATGCTTGCCGCGTCGATCTCGACCTCGACGGACGAATCCTCGGGCTTCTCCGCGACCTGGATGTTGCCGGAGAGAACCCCGAACCCACCACGAACCTTGGCAAGGCCGAGGTGGCGGACGACGAAGGAAGCAGTCGAATGAGAAGGGTCGACGGCCCAGGTTCCCGCTGCAGGCACCTCCCGGCCTTCAATGGTGCGTACGCTCATGAGTGACTCCTTTTGGTTGGCTGGGGTTACTGTTGTCTGAGCAACTATTGTATACACAACTATATTCCGCGAAGGGAGAAACTTGTCGGGGTACTGCGATGACGCCCGGATCACGGCCTTCGGTCTGTTGCTGGAGGCACATGCCGCCCTCACCGCATCGGTGGGGCGCGACCTGGAAGCCGAGACCGGTCTGCCCCTCACCTGGTTCGAGGTGCTCCTTCGCCTCGCCGGCAGCCCCGAACGCCACCTGAGGATGAGCGACCTCGCATCGGAGATCGTCCTCAGCACAAGCGGGCTCACCCGTGTGATCGATCGCATGGAAGAGGCGGGGCTGGTCACCCGCCAGGCGTGTCCGGTGGACCGTCGTGTGCTCCATGCCGTCCTGACCGACGCGGGCGCGGAGGCTGTCGAAAAGGCGCTGCCGTCGCACACGGCCAGCATCCAGAAGCACCTCGTCGACCCCCTGGGCACGGACCGGGTGAACCAGTTGGCCGCCGACCTGCGAATCCTGCGTGACGGCTCCGATCGGGAATTGGTCACGCCGCCCTGAGTCGTCTCAGCGACCGGGGTCCTCGCCCACCTCCCGGAGGGCATCGGCGACCGAGCCGCGGAGACGTCGGGCTCCCTCGGCGTCGAGATGAGCGACGAGACCCGTGCCGGCGCGACCGACCTCCTCGACGGTCAGCATCACACGAAGGTCATCGCAGCCCTCGCAATCGTCACTGATCTGCACCATCCAGGAGACCCGGGGTTTGTCCCGGTCGCCATCGGGGTGGGCCTCTCGGGCATCGTCGATCGATCGTCGCATAGGTCCATCCTGACAGGCCCCGATACCGTGTCATGCGTGAATGCCGCCGACGAGACCCTGCCTCCGTTCCTGGCTGCCTGTCGCAGACTCCCGGCGAGCCGGGTTCCCGTCTGGTTCATGCGCCAGGCCGGCCGATCGCTCCCCGAATACCGGGCCGTCCGTGAGCAGCACACCTTTTCCGACATGATCCGCCGACCCGAGGTTGCCGCCGAGGTGACGCTGCAACCGGTCCGTCGCCTGGGCGTGGACGCCGCCATTCTCTTCTCCGACATCATCACACCCGTCCAATCGATCGTTGCGGGCATCGATGTGCACCCGGGGAAGGGCCCCGTGATCGAGGTTCCCTTCCGCACCAGGGCCGACCTTGCACGTCTCCGGCCGATCGAGCCCGAGATCGACCTGCCCTATGTCCTCGAGGCCGTGCGCATGGTGACCGCCGAGCTCAGCCCGGAAGTCCCGCTCATCGGGTTTGCGGGCGCTCCGTTCACGGTGGCCAGCTACCTGGTCGAGGGCGGCCGCTCGAAGGAGTACGTCCACACCAAGGCCCTCATGTACGGCGAGCCCGAGGTCTGGGAGGACCTTGCGAACCGCCTGGCCGACATGGCGCTCGCGACACTCCGGGCCCAGGTGGCAGCCGGTGCCCGAGCCGTGCAGCTCTTCGACTCCTGGGTGGGCGCACTGTCCGAGGCCGACTACCGCCGTCACGTGCTTCCCGCCTCCCGACGAATCTTCGCCGGCCTCGCCGAGCTCGACGTGCCGCGGATCCATTTCGGGGTGGGTGCGGGCCATCTGCTGGGCGCCATGGCCGAAGCGGGCGCCGACGTCGTCGGCGTCGACTGGCGCACGCCGCTGGGACGGGCGTCGTCGATCATCGGCCCGGACAAGGCCGTGCAGGGAAATCTGGACCCCACCGCCCTGTTCGCCCCCCCCGAGGTGCTCGACACCAAGGTCGGCGACGTCCTCCGTGACGCCAAGGGCCTACCCGGTCACGTGTTCAACCTGGGCTGGGGCGTCATGCCCGACACGGATCCCGACGCCCTGCGCCGCGTGGTCGACCTGGTTCACGCCCGCGATCCCGAAACGGCCGGCACATGAGCCGCCGGCAGAAGGGGGAGCACGGGTGAACGGCGGGACCGTGGGGGTCGTGGTCATGGCCTATGGCACCCCCGGTCGACCCGAGGACATCGAGGCGTACTACACCCATGTACGCAGGGGCAGGCCGCCCACCCCTGAGCTGCTCGACGAGCTGACCCGCCGCTATCAGGCGATCGGGGGGGTCTCACCCCTCGCCGAACGCACGAAGGCGCAGGCGCGCATGCTCCACCGAATGCTGCAGGATCGTGCCCCTGACCGCTACGTCGTCGAGATCGGGCTCAAGCACGCCGAGCCCTTCATCGAGGAGGCCGTCGAGCATCTGGTCGGGCTCGGAGTGGGGCGCCTGCTCGGCCTCGTGCTCGCCCCCCACTTCAGCGCCGCGTCGGTCGGCGAGTACCTCGGGCGGATGAGGACCCATGCGGGCCTGCTCGACCCGAGCCTGCCCGTCGGAGCCATCGACAGCTGGCATGTCGAGCCCGCCTATGTCGGCTTCCTGTCCGACCAGGTGGCCACCGGGCTCTCGACGATGCCTCGGGCGACCAAGGTGCTCTTCACCGCCCACTCACTTCCACAGCGGGTCATCGACGGCGGCGACCCCTACCCCGCTCAGCTCCGGGCCACGGGAGAAGCGGTCGCCCGGCAGGTCGGCCTGGACACCACGGACTGGGCGTTGGCGTGGCAGAGTGCCGGCCGTTCCCCCGAACCATGGGTCGGTCCCGACATCCTTCAGGTCATCCGAGATCTGGCAACAGACGGTCGGACCGGCGGGGTCCTTGTATGTCCGTGCGGCTTCGTGTCCGATCATCTCGAGGTGCTCTACGACCTCGACATCGAGGCAGCCCGGATCGCCGAGCAGGTCGGTCTGGCCTTCACCCGCACGAGGGTGCCCAACGACGACACCCTCGTGATGGCAGCGCTCGCCGAGCGTCTGATCGCCGAGGACGACTCCCTCTCCCCCATCGGCTCGTGAGCAACGGGTCGGGACCACTCGTGGGCGACATCTCGGGACGGGCCGGGCGATGAGCGAACGGGTCGTCATCATCGGTGGAGGTATCGCCGGGCTCGCTGCGGCGCACGAGCTCGCCGACCGTCCGGGCCTCACCGTCACCGTTCTCGAATCGAGCGAGCGCCTCGGGGGAAAGTTGCACACCGAGCCCTTCGGCGACCTGGCCCTCGACACCGGTCCCGATGCGTTCCTGGCGCGACGACCCGAGGCGATCACGCTGTGCCGGGAGCTCGGTATCGACGGGGAGTTGGTGAGCCCAAACCACGGGACGGCCCACCTCTGGTCGCGCGGGCGACTTCGGCGCCTCCCGGCGGGATTGATGCTGGGCATCCCGACCGATTTCATCGCCGTGGCGCGCTCGGGCATCCTCTCGATCGGCGGGCTCCTTCGGGCAGCGGTCGAGCCACTCCTGCCGGGTGGGACCCTCCAGGGCGACGTCGCCCTGGGCGCCCTCGTTCGCAGGCGCCTCGGCGACGAGGTGCACGAGCGACTGGTCGACCCGCTGGTCGGCGGGATCAACGCGGGCGACACCGACCAACTCGGCATTCGCTCGGTCGCTCCCCAGCTTGCCGACCTGGCGGCGAGCCACCGGAGCCTGGTCATCGGTTCCCGCCGTCACCGGCCGCCCAAGGCCGCACCCGGTCAACCGCTGCCTCCGGTCTTCCTCACCCACCCCGCCGGGCTCGGCCGCATCGTCGAGGCCCTGGACGATCGGCTCACCAGGGCGGGCGTCGAGCTGCGACTCGCCAGTCCCGTGATCGGACTCGCCCGTGCCCACGAGGGTCAGGGATTCTCGGTCGAGACTCACCGAGGGGTCGAACATGCCGACCGGGTGATCGTGGCAACGCCCGCCCCCGTCACCGCACGCCTGCTCGCGTCGATCGCCCCCGATGCGGCCGGGTTCTTCGAGTCGATCGAGCACGCATCGGTGGTACTGGTTGCGCTGTCGTATGCCCGTGGCGACTTCCCCGAGCCCCTCGATGGGAGCGGATTCCTCGTGCCCCGCGGGGAGGGCTTCCTGACCACGGCCTGCTCGTGGGTATCGAGCAAATGGGCCCATGTCGAGGCTGGTGCGCCCAATCGAGTGCTGTTGCGGATCTCCGCCGGGCGGGTCGGCGACGAACGGGCGATGGCCCTCGACGACGCGGGGTTGGTCGCCCGGTTGGCGAGCGAGCTCGGACAACTGATGAACCTCACAGCCACGCCCATCGAGACACGCGTCACACGTTGGCCCGAGGCATTCCCCCAGTTCGCTCCCGGTCATCTCGATCGTGTGCGAGCGATGAAAGTCGTGATCGGGGAATCGATCCCCGGCTTGGCGCTCGCCGGCGCCGCCTTGGGGGGAGTCGGCATTCCCGCCTGCATCCAGTCGGGCCGTCAGGCGGCCGCGGGGTTGGCGGCGCTCGGGAACCCGTAAGATGGAGCCTGTGATGCCGGAAAGCGAACAGATCATGCGCGCTCCCCATCGACACCACGCGGTCGTGACGAAAGCCCTTGCCGCCATGGTCGTTGCCATCGCCCTCGCAGGGGCCGTGTCCGCCCTGCGCGACAGCGGGGCATCGGAGGCACCCTCCCAACCCGTCGCGTTCAAGCCTTCCATGCATTCGGGCACGACAACGACGACGACCCTTGCGCCTGCCGTCGTTGACGTTTCGCTCCCGAGGCCACAGGCCCCGCCCGAGAACGCCTATGCCGACGAGCCCCACATCGTGCTCGGTCGCATCGAGATCCCCAAGATCGGCCTGGATGCACCCCTCAACCAGGGCATCTCGCTTCGATCGATCGATCGCGGTCCCAGCCACTGGCCGGGCACCGCTCTCCCGGGCCAACCGGGCAACGTCGTGGTCGCCGGGCATCGGGTCTCGAAGACCAAACCCTTCCGCAACATCGATCAGCTCGTGCCCGGCGACGAGGTGATCTTCACGGTCGACGCGCGGCGAAGCGTCTACGTCGTCACCGGCTCCCAGGTGGTCACTCCCGACGCCATGGAGATCGTGAACCAGACGCCCGATGCCACAGGAACGCTCTTCGCGTGCCACCCCCCCGGTTCGGCCCGCTATCGCTATGTCGTGTTCCTGAAACTCGCGACCGGCCCGGCGCCGACCGGGCCCGACACCTCCTCCGGGTGAACGACCCAGGTCGGGTGGACAACCTCAGTCGGGCGGGCGAAACCGGTAGGGTCTCCGGCCTGCGAGCGTTCGTCCGGAGCTACGGGACCCCCTTCCTCGCAGGGCTGTTGCTGACGAGCGGCCTCCCCCCGTTCGGCTGGTGGCCGCTCGCCCTCGTGGGCGCATCGGTGATGGCCACCACGATGCAGCAGCGAACGTGGCCCGATCGGTTCCGCCGTGCGAGCGCCGTCGGTCTGGGGTTTCTCGGACCCGGCCTCTTCTGGGTCACCGAGTTCCACCTTGTCGGCTTCCTGCTCGGCGTCGCCATCGAGACATTCTTCCTTGCCGCCGTGATCTCCCTTGCGCCCCCCGCACCCGCGCCACGGCGATCACCTCAGGCGCCGTCATCGCCCGCGTGGATGCTCCTCACGCTGCCCGCGAGTCTCGTGCTTGCCGATGCATCTCGCAGTGCCTGGCCCTTCGGTGGAACCCCGATCGCCCTGATCTCCCAAACCCAGATCGGCGGCCCGCTCACACAGGTCGCCCGCCTCGGCGG
>JACOTK010000038.1 GCA_016178435.1 Actinomycetota bacterium | reverse complement strand
GAGTTCATGAGGGCGTTGTGCAGACTGTCGACACTGCCGCCGACGCCGACGTTCTCGCCGGCTCGCTGCCATCGGGGCAC
This sequence comes from Actinomycetota bacterium, assembly GCA_016178435.1. Taxonomy (GTDB): domain Bacteria; phylum Actinomycetota; class Acidimicrobiia; order Acidimicrobiales; family CADCSY01; genus JACOTK01. Next base: position 9,689 of record JACOTK010000038.1, on the reverse strand, counting down.
CCGCTCGTTGGCCACGACTGCAAGGTCCTCGGTATGGAAGATCGTCCCGGCCTGGAGCATTCGTGCGGAGTGGCTTCGGGCGTACTCGACGAGGGACGTGCTCATCTTGAGGGGTGCGAGCCCAGCGGCCGCCCGGGCATCATTGGTGCTCTGGAGAAAGCTGAACTCCTCGGACTCCGGCGTGGCCGCGCTGCTGGAGGCAGCGGACCCGGCCAACATGGGCACCAGGAGGAGTAGGGCCAGAAGATGTTTGCGTGGTCGGCGCATTGCGTCGATCTCCTTGATTTCGCGAGCTGCCTTGGTCGTCGATAGGTCGACGTACCACCGGCGTTACACGAATGATCGGCACGCAGGGAGGGGGTCTTAACCGATTTGCAAAGATTCGCCCAACGTGGCTTGAGAACGACGAAGAGCACGATTCGGGAGGATCGGCGGTCCGAGACTCAGGTTCGGAGCTCCTTGACGAGACGGTCGAGGGTCTCGCCGTAGTGCGGAAGAAGGGGAAGTCCCGACAGGCGCAGGGCTGCATTGTCCAGAACCGAGTTCGCCGGTCGAGGCGCCGGCCTGGCCGGCACGAGGTCGGCGGTTGCGATGGGGCCGACCCGATCGGGGTCGGCACCGCTTGCGGCCAGCACCGCCCGCGCGAACTCGTACCACGAGCAGCTGCCCTGGTTGGTCACGTGGAAGAGCCCGGCACGGCGGTCGACGACCAGGAGGCGAATGGCCCGTGCCAGGTCATCGGCAAAGGTGGGGTGCCCAACCTGGTCGTGGACGAAGCTCAATCGGTCGTGTTCGTCGGCCAGGCGGAGAATGGTCTTGACCATGTTTGACCCGTATCGTCCGCAGACCCACGACGTCCTCACGACGGTGGCTTCCGGGCCGAGCTCCCGTTCGCCCGCCAGCTTCGAACGTCCGTAGACCGACTGCGGGTTGGGTTCGTCCCATTCGACGTAAGGCGACGTCTTGGTGCCGTCGAAGACGTAGTCCGTCGAGATCTGGCACAGGTGCGCGCCGACCGACCTCGCCGCCTCGCCGACGAAGCGGGCGCCCAGCGTGTTGACGAGAAAGGCCTGATCAGGGTCACTTTCGCATGCGTCGACCGCAGTCCATGCAGCCGCATGCACGATCGCATCGGGCCGGGTTGTCGTCACGATCTGGAGGACATCGTCTCGACTGGTGACATCAAGGAGGCCCCGGTCGGCCGCGATGACCTCGTGGTCGGCAAAGATCTCGACCAACTCGCGGCCGACCTGTCCAGCGGCTCCGGTGATCAGCACGCGCATCAGCGGGCCTTGAGTGGCTCCCACCACCAGCGATTGTCGCGGTACCAGGCCACCGTGGCCTCGAGCGCCTCATCGAGCTCGTGCTTCGGACGCCATCCGAGGCCCTCGATCTTGGCGGTGTCGATGGAGTAACGGCGATCGTGGCCCAGACGATCGGCCACATATTCGACCGACGATTCGTCTGCCCCGCAGAGCTCCAACAGACGATCGGTCAAGTGCCGGTTGGGCACCTCATTGCCGGCGCCGATGTTGTAGATCTCGCCGATGGTTCCCCGACGGAGGACGAGGTCGACTCCGGCGCAGTTGTCCTCGACGTAACACCAGTCACGAACGTTCATGCCATCGCCGTAGAGCGGAACCTTTCGGCCGTCGAGCAGGTTGGTGACAAAGAGGGGGATCACCTTTTCGGGGAACTGGTAGGGCCCGAAGTTGTTCGAGGAGCGCGTGATGATGACCGGCAGGTCGTAGGTCGTGAAGTAGCTCAGGGCGATGAGGTCGGAGCCGGCCTTCGATGCGGAATAGGGCGAGCGGGGACCCAGCGGATCGGCTTCGCCGAACGATCCCTCCTCGATCGAACCGTAGACCTCGTCGGTCGAGATGTGGAGAAAGCGCTCGACGCCGATCCTGCGGGCCACGTCGCACACGACGTTGGTGCCGTCGCAGTTCGTTCGCACGAACTCGTCGGGGCTGAGAATCGATCGGTCGACATGGCTCTCCGCGGCGAAGTGAACGACTGCGCTGTGGCCCGCCATGGCGTCGGTCACGCTTTGGCGGTCGCAGATGTCGCCCTTGACGAAGGAGAGGCGGGGGTTGTCCTGCAGGTCCTTCAGGTTGTCGAGGTTGCCCGCATAGGTGAGGGCGTCGAACACCGTCACCTCGTCGTCGCTGTTGGCGAGCACCTGATGGACGTAGTTCGAGCCGATGAATCCTGCCGCACCGGTGACGAAGAGCTTCATGATGTGTCCTAGGTTCGAAGACGGTGATGGGGTTGAACACCTGGGTCAAGCGCATCCCGGCGAGGGTTGGCCTGATCGCGAGGCGAGAGAATCGGTTCGGCGATGCCCCAGTCGGCCTCGACGGCGGGGTCGTTCCAGGCGACGCCCAGCTCATCGGCTGCGTTGTAGTAGCCGTCGACCAGATAGGTGATGGTCATGTCGGTCAGCGCGGCGAAGCCGTGGGCAACGCCGGGAGGGATGAACACCCCCGCATGGTCATTGTCGGCGCCGGGGGGAGCGCCGAGATCGAGGGTGAGGGTTGCGCCGTCGGTCGGAGAGCCGGTGCGCAGGTCGTGGAGCACCACCCGTGCAAGTCCGAAGGGTACGTACCAGTAGTCGGCCTGGTGCAGGTGGTAGTGCAGCCCCACGACGGACCCGGCCTGGCGGTCACCGCGATTTGCCTGCACCATCTCACGGCCGAGGGGAAACCAGGACCGTCGGTACGTCTCGACGAAGAAGCCCCGTTCGTCACGGTGCACGGTCGGTACGACATGGAACACGTCGGCGATGACGGCTGACTCGGTGATGGTTGCCATAGTTGTCTACTCCAGATCGACGCGTGAATGGTCGCCCACCATGAGGCGTGTGCCATGGGGTCGGATGCCGCTGCGGATGACCCGAGCCTCCCGACCGATGAGCGAGTCCTGCAGACGTGAGATGTTGGTGATGGTGCTGTGATCGAGCACGATCGAGTGCTCGATCTCCGAATCCACCAGCTCGCAGTCGCCCGCGATGGACGTGAACGGTCCGACGTAGCTGTTCACCAGCCGCGTCCGAGGGCCGATGATGGCCGGTCCCCGAACCGTGGAATTGACGATCTCGGCGCCCTCCTCGATCACCACACGACCATCGAGACGGGATTCGGCATCGACGGAGCCCGCGACGCTCGGTTCGATCGTCTCGAGGATGAGGCGATTGCCCTCCAGCAGCGGCTCGAGCTTGCCCGTGTCGATCCACCACCCGTCGACCACCTCATGGCGAACCCGGCGACCCTGATCGATGAGCCACTGGATGGCATCGGTGATCTCCAACTCGCCTCTCGGCGAAGGCCTGATGGCTCGAACCGCCTCGTGAATCGAGGGGTCGAAGAGGTAGACCCCCACGAGTGCCAGGTCGGAGGGGGGGATCTCGGGCTTTTCGACGAGACGAACGACGGCGCCCGAGGCGTCGAGCTCGGCCACCCCGAACCGCTCGGGATCGGGCACTCGTGCCAGCAGGATCTGGGCTGCGGGCGCCTCCTCCTCCGAATCGAGCGTCGGTGTTCCTGCTCGCTGCACCGCAGCGTTGAACCCGTCCACGAATTCCTTGACGCCCTGACGCAGCAGGTTGTCGCCCAGATACATGACGAAGTTGTCGTTGCCGAGGAAGTCCTGCGCGATGAGCACGCAATGGGCGAGCCCCAGGGGCTCGTCCTGTGGGATGTAGGTGACCTCGAGACCCCATTGGGACCCGGTGCCCACTGCAGCGCGAATCTCGTCGGCGGTCGAGCCCACGATGATGCCGACCTCCTTGATCCCCGCTTCGGCCATGTCCTCGAGCCCGAAGAACAGGATGGGCTTGTTGGCCACCGGCACCAGTTGTTTCGCGCTGGTGTGAGTGATGGGGCGAAGGCGCGTGCCTGCGCCACCCGAGAGGATCAGGCCTTTCATACAGCCTGAGTTGTATCACCTGTGGCCCGAGATCGGGAACCACCCCCCGCGTCTCGGGTGAGCCTCAGGGTTCCATCGGCAGATCGTGAAGGGCCTCGATGATGCCGGATCGGGTCATGATCGCACCTCGACGGAGTTGGCCCACCAGTTGCAGGCCCATGGTGAGGGCGGCGAGGGCCGAGCCGGCCAGCAGCCCCAGCTCAACTCTCAGGAACAACTCGTGGCCCAGGGCGGCCACGACCACGAACCCGACGATGCCGGCCAGCCAACCCGACGCCACGCGCAGATGGCCGGAAAGGGCGATGAGCGCCTGGGCCATGGCAATGCTCATCATGTAGGCGGCGCTCCCGAGGGCCAGGAGCCCGAGATCCTGGCGTGTCAGGTCGAACTCCGGTCCGAAGAAGAGGCGAAGAGCCCACGGTCCGACGGCGAAGGCTCCAAGTGTTGCGATCACCCCTATCGCAACCACGACACGGAGCAGCTTGCCCAGTCCATTGCGGAACTCACCGAGCTCACCCGCGCCGGCGAGCGCCGAGAGCTTCGGCAGGAGCGCGGCCTGGACGGCCTGGAAGAGAAAGAGTGGGATGCGGGCGACGATGACGCCCGCCAGGAATCGGCCCGCAGCCGCTTCCTCCGACGGCTTGGCCAGGAGCTCGACGGTCAGAGGCCCGGCGTTGACCAGAAGCTGGGCGAGCAACGATCCTGCCAACAAGGAGAGGATGGCGGCGGACAGCTCGCTCCACGGAGACTCCGGGCCTGGTTCGACGAGACCGTGCTGCCCGCGCATCGCGATCGCGATGCCGACCAGTGGGGTCAACGCGACGGCCAGCCCGAAGGGTCCGGGGCTGGAGACGCCGAGGACCATCAACACGATGCAGACCAGGAGGCGTCCGGTGCCCTCGGCGCCCATGTAGGTGGCATAACTCCGGAAGCGGTTCATGCCCGACAGCACGCCGCGTGCGAGGTACACGACGGCAAAGCTCACGAGTGAGAGCGCAAAGGCGACGAACAGCATGAACTGGTCATCGAGGAGGTGCTCGAGGATGAGCCCGTTGGCCGCCAAGGTTGCGACGAGGGGGATCAGCGTCAACCCGAGACCGAGCAACATGGCCCGTCTGACAAGCGGTCCGCCGCCGAGACCCCGTGCCATGCGGTCGGCCAGCGCACGGCTCGTCTCCTGCTCGAGTGGCAAATAGAGGCCGGGCCCCACCAGGAAGACCAGCGCCCACAGCACCGAGAGTGGTGCGTATTGCTCCGTGCCGAGTGCACGGGCGGCAAGGACGAGAAAAGCGTAGGTGGTGAAGCCGTTGAGGAGCAGACCGGTTCCCACTGCCAGGGTTCCCTCGGGCAGTGGGTTGCGCTCATTGAGACGGTCAAGACGTTCGCGCGTGCTCAGGAGGTTGCTCCACGGTTCGGATGAGGGCAGGTCGCAAGGTGTTCGAATCGAAAGCATTCGAATCGAGGAAGGTGACGCTAGCGCCGAGGTCGCCGAGGGTGAAATCTTCGTCGATCCTTTGCCGGCCGAGTTCCCGGCGACACGTTGAAGGCCATGATGGGCGTCGATGGCGTCTCGGATAGGCTGACCGTCTCACGCCTCGGTGGATTTCTCGAATGGAGTTTGTTGATGCCCCGTGCACTCGTGACCGGTGTGACCGGTCAGGACGGTCAGTACCTTGCGGAGTTCCTCAATCAGCAGGGCTACGAGGTGTTCGGCCTCGTCAAGGGCCAGAGCAACACCCGCGCCGACATCGTCGCGGAGGAGTTCCCGTTCATCGAGATGGTCAGCGGCGACCTGCAGGACCTCACCTCGCTCGTCAGCGCCCTGGAGCACGTGCAGCCCGACGAGGTGTACAACCTCGGGGCGATCTCCTTTGTCGCTCTGTCGTTCAAGCAGGCTGAGCTGACCGCAAATGTGACGGGTCTCGGCGTGCTGCGCATGCTCGAGGCCATTCGCATCGTGGGTGGGCGCGACAACCCGATGCGCTTCTACCAGGCTTCGTCGAGCGAGATGTTCGGCAAGGTTCGTGAGACCCCCCAGAACGAACAGACCCCCTTCTATCCCCGTAGCCCCTACGGTGTGGCGAAGGTGTTCGGTCACGACATCACGGTGAACTACCGCGAGTCCTACGACATGTACGCGTGCAGCGGCATCTTGTTCAATCACGAAAGTCCCCGCCGAGGCATGGAGTTCGTCACGCGCAAGGTGACCAATGCCGTGGCACGCATCAAGCTCGGCCTGCAGAGCGAGCTGATGCTCGGCGATCTCAGCCCGCGGCGTGACTGGGGTTTTGCGGGTGACTACGTGCGGGCGATGTGGCTGATGCTCCAACAGGACCAGCCCGAGGACTACGTGGTGGCAACCGGTGAGACCCACGAGGTGCGTGAGTTCGTGCAACTGGCCTTCGCCGCGGCCGACATCGAGGACTGGGAGCGATACGTCAAACAGGACGAGCGTTTCATGCGTCCCGCCGAGGTCGACCTGCTGGTCGGTGACGCCACCAAGGCCCGGACCAAGCTCGGATGGAAGCCCTCGATCAGCTTTCCCGAATTGGTCACGATGATGGTCGAGCACGACCTGAAGCTCGAAAGCGACAAGCTCCGCCACTAGGCCTTGAAGGCGACAGATCACGTGCGCCCCGGCATCCCTGACCGTCGACGGTCCCGGAATGTGCCGGCCGTTGCCTGCCGGGCCCGAATGGGCGCTACCCTCGGGCGACCCTGATGCCTGACACACCGACCGACACCGAGCCCGATGAGGCAGCCGCCTCGGTTTTCGACGCGCCGGCTGTGGTGGTGGTCGTCGTGACCCACGAAGGCGGCCCCTGGTTCGAGGAATCCCTGGCGAGCATTGCCGGGCAGGACTATCCGAACATGTCGGTGTTGGTCATCGATGCAGCGGGCCCAACGGAGGCGTTGCCACGCGTCGCCGAGGTGATGCCCTCGGCCTACGTGCGTCGTTTGGATACCAATCCGGGTTTTGGCGCGGCAACCAATGAGGTCCTGTCCATGGTCGAAGGCGCACCGTACCTTCTGCTGTGCCATGACGACGTCTTGTTGGAACCTGACGTCGTGCGATTGCTGGTCGAGGAGGCGTACCGCTCGAACGCCGGCATCGTCGGCCCGAAGCTGGTCGCATGGGGCGCTCCGGATCGGCTTCTGCAGGTGGGACTGTCCGTCGACAAGACCGGCGTCGCCTCCTCGCATGTCGATCGTGGCGAGTTGGATCAGGAACAACACGATGCGGTGCGCGATGTGTTCGTGGTGCCCGGCGGCTGCACGCTTGTACGAGCCGACCTCTTTCACGTGCTCGGCGGGTACGACCCTGCGATCGACTTCCTCGGTGAGGACCTCGACCTCTGTTGGCGTGCGCATGTGGCGGGCGCCCGAGTGTTGGTTGTTCCCGATGCCAGGGTCCAACACCAGGAGGCGCTCGCGTCGAGGCGCCCGGTTGATGATCGCCGCCGGCTACAGGCCCGTCACCGACTGCGAACCATGCTCAGCGTGTACGGCCTCGTGCACCTCCTGCGGGTGTTGCCCCAGGCGATCCTCTTCACCTTCGGCGAGATGTTCTACGCCCTGGTCACCGGACATCCGGGACATGTGGTGGACGTGGCGAGTGCCTGGGCGTGGAACCTCCGGCGCATCGGCGAGTTGCGTCGGCGACGACGCCAGATCCAGCAGACCCGAGTGTTGAGTGATCACGAGATCCGTCGTTTGCAGATCAGGGGAAGCGCACGCCTTTTGGGCTTTCTGCGGGGTGAGCTCGGCAGGGCCAGTCCGGCGAGGGCGCTGGAGGAGGCTCGCCAGGAATTTGCCGAGTTGCAGGAGTCCCTTGCCGACAGGAAGTCGCGCATCGTGCCCATCACGATCGGCGCTACGGCGTGGGTGTTGCTCGTCGCGCTTCGAGGGTTGCTCCGAGGCGCCTGGCCTGAGCTGGGCAGTGTCGCAGGTTTTGACGCCGGCCCTGTCTCCCTGCTGACCGAGTACCTCCGGGGTTTGCATGCGATCGGCTTCGATGGCCGGTCACCTGCCCCCACCGCAGGCGCCCTGATCGGTCTTGCCGGGTTGGTCTCCCTGGGAGCCATGGGCGTCCTCCAGCATGTTCTCGTCCTCGGGACCATGCCGCTCGGCCTGGTGGGCATCTGGCGAATGAGCTCGGTACTCGGCTCCCGGCCCGCCCGAGTGGTCACGCTGGTGGTCTACGCTGCCATCCCACTCCCGTTCAATGCGTTGGCCCAAGGGCGCTTGGCGGGCTTGGTCCTGTACGCGGCGACTCCCTGGATGCTCCAATTCGTGCTGCATGCCTCAGCGGCCGGGCCATGGGGAGGCGGCCGAGGCGACGACGGGCAGGTTGACTTCACCAAACGGAGCGGTCGACCGGTGCTCGCCCTCGGGCTGATCCTCGCTGCCGTCGTGGCCTTCGTCCCGATGGCTCTGTTGCTGTTTCTCCTGGTGAGCGTCGTCGTTGTGATCTTCGGGTGGGTGGCCGTCCCTTCCGGAACGAAGAGGATGCGCCGAGCCGACACGTCCCCTTCCCTTGTCGGCCTCGTGGCCGGCGCGAGCGGCCTTGCTGCGGCCCTTCATGCCCCATGGGTCGTGGGCATGGCCATCGCCGGAGCGAGGTGGGAGTCCTTCGCCGGCGTCGCCCCGTTGGGCCCCGGAGATGCGGGCATGGGCGACCTGTTTGCTTTCGGCGTGGGTCCCCACCGATCGGCGCTCGTCGTGGGACTGGTGATCGCCGCCTCCCTTGGGATGTTGATCGGCAAGCAGTGGCGGTTTCGTGCAGCGACACAGATGTGGGGCATCCTCGTCGGCTCGTGGGCTCTGGCTCTCGTGGCGGATCACGATTGGCTGCCCATCCCGCTGCCAGGACCCGAGGTGTTGTTGAGCTTTGCTGCGGTGGCATTGGCCCTCGGTGTCGGTATCGGGATGTGTGCCTTCGAGCATGATCTCCGGGGCGAGAGGTTCGGATGGCGCCAGGCGATGTCCCTGGTGGCTGCGGCGGGCGTGGTTCTGGGCGTGTTGCCCGCACTCGGTGCGGCTCTCGACGGACGGGTTGAGGTCCCCGAGGTGGGTCTCGACCGAACATTGGGATTTCTCGAGGACGAGGCAAAGGCGGGTCAGGACTATCAGGTCCTCTGGATGGGGGATGCCGAGGTGCTGCCCATGGCGGGCCGAGTGCTTGCCGACGACGTCGCCATCGGGGTGTCGGCCAACGGGTTTCCGAAGCTCGCCGATCATTGGCAGGTTCCCCCGAGTGCAGCTTCCGAAGAGATCGCCCGGGCGATGCAGGCGACGGCACGAGGCCAGACCGAGCGTCTCGGTCGGACGGTGGCGCCATTCGGCATTCGTTACATCATCCTGGTTGAACAACTTGCTCCCGATCGGACGAACACGGCGGTGCACTCACTGCCGCTGGGTCTGACCCGGGCGGTAGCCCGTCAGCTCGATCTGCGACGACTCGACATCGATCCGGCCGTCACGCTCTACGAGAACATGGCATGGCAGGCGCCTCCGGGACCGGAGCCCGCCGACCCGCCGACCTCGTGGTGGTTCGTGCTTGTCTCGATCGCTCAGTTGGCAGGGTGGGCAGCGGTGGTGCGATCGCTGTTCAAGAGCCGGCCCAAGGTTGTCGGCAAGGTGGCCCCGTGACCACCAGGCGTCCCGTCGTGATGGCCTTGCTGATCCTCGCCATCGTGGGCCTGTTCGTCGCCGCTCGTGAACCACGAGGCGGCGATGGTTTCGATCTCGGCCTGCCTGTC
>JACOTK010000067.1 GCA_016178435.1 Actinomycetota bacterium | reverse complement strand
TGGCCGAGATCGGCACCGACATGTCCCGCTTCCCAACCGCCGGACACCTCGCGTCGTGGGCAGGCATGTGCCCCGGCAACAACGAGTCCGCCGGCAAACGCGGGTCGGGCCGGACACGCCACGGCTCCAAGTGGCTGCGCATCGCGCTGGTCGAGGCCGGCCACGCCGCGGGCCGGTCGGAAGAGCCTCGGCCGCAGACTGCTGACCGCCAGTTCGGGTCGAAGCTGCGCGGCGACGAAGGTGTCGAGGACACGACCCAGGACACCCCCGTCACGTAGGACACTTCGGGAGTCCATTCGGAGTACCGCCGCGATGAGCGATGGATCCGTGATGTACCGCTTCGGCGTCTTGACGAGTCGCTACAGCCGATTCGTCAGCCACGCCGGCACGATGTCAAGGACGAAGAAATTGGCGAAGAGCCGATGTGGGAGCGGCAAGCATTCCGGGGTCGGCCTCGCCCAGGACCCTGAGCGGACTCGGGGCGGCCGTGGACCCGACTATCACCCGTTCAGAGAGTCCCCACATGTTGAGACGGATCAGCCGTCCGGTCCATCGACCACGATGCCACTTTGGACCACCTACTGATGTCATTTGAGACCGTGATTTAATCCCGTTTTCGACCAGCCCGTGATGCCGGAACAGACCGCCGCTTCCAATTCGATCCCGCTGGACCGTGCGAGATCGGCCAGCGACCAGTTCTTCACTGGTGGTCGGGAGAAGAAGGTCGCATGACCCACGAGGCCATCGTGTCCGCCGTGCACAACGATGCCACGACGATGGAGCGCGGCCAGGTCTACGAGTGCCCCCGATGTGAGAGCCGCTACCTCGGTGGCCGGCGGTGTACCGAGTGCAACACAGGGTGTCGCCGCATTGGGCCAGGCGGCCCATGCCCCCGCTGCGACAACCCGAATGCGATACGGAAGGCGGCCAAAGAACAACGGTGGCCTTGCAGGAGCGTTTGGACGTCCTGCAAGGCCACCAACATGTGGGCCGGGGAGGATTCGAACCTCCGAAGGTCTCCCGGCAGATTTACAGTCTGCTCCCTTTGGCCGCTCGGGCACCGACCCCTGGCCGGCAACGATAGCGTGCGGCGCGGCGAGAGCCGCGACCGGTAATGTTCCCTTGTGCCCAGTTTTGACATCGTCTCAGAGATCGACGACCAGGAAGTCCGCAATGCCGTCGATCAGGCCCAGCGCGAGATCACGACCCGATTCGACTTCAAGGACACCAATTCCAGCATTGAGCTCGGAAAGGGTGAGCTGACCTTGCGGTCGGGCAGCGAGGACCGCCTGCGAGCGCTGCATCAGGTCATCGAGGAGAAGTTCGTCAAGCGCAAGCTGTCGCTCAAGGTGCTCGACTGGGGAAAGATCGAGGAGGCGAGCGGCCAGGCGGTCCGCCAGGTGGTCACCTTGAAGGCAGGGATATCGAGTGATGCCGCGCGAGACCTGAACAAGCGGATCAAGGCCATGGGCCTCAAGGGGATTCAGTCGTCGACCCAGGGTGAGTCGATTCGTGTCACGGGCAAGAAGCGTGACGACCTCCAGGAGGTCATCGCTGTGCTGAAAGAGGCGGACATCGAGCTCCCGCTGCAGTTCAACAACTTCCGCGACTGACACGATCGACAGCTCTTCGGCAGAAGACTTCGCCGCGATCCGTGCGCTGCGTGACGGAGACAAACAGTGCCTCTGGCAGGTTGACGAAGGTCGGGACCTCTTCTGTCTGGCTCCTTCTTCCGAGGACGTAACAGTCCGCCTGACGAAGAAAGGCCAACGGGCTGCCCCAACAACTCCATCGCTGTGTCGCGGTTGCGAAGTTCCGTCAGAAAGTGTGCTGTGCTCACACTTTTCCCACCCTCAGGTCGCCATGAAGGTTGATCAGACATCGAGACACTTCCAGACTGCATTGTGTCGCGCAGGGCATGACGACCGCGTGAGCACCGCGACCAAATGTCGGCCTGGGGGCCACGACTGCTGGGAACAAGTCGTCGCCCCACCACCGGTGGGGGCTGCGCCGTCGCTGGGCCCACTGGCGATTCTCGAGGCCTTCGATCACCTTGACGCTGTATGGCGAGCACGTGGCGCCAATCATCCGCGACTCGTCGAGCTCAAGTCCGCGTACAGCACGGGAATTCTTGGCCTTGCCTGTACCAACCGGGATGAGTTCCAGAGATTCAACGGGTCGCTCGCCGACCTTCTCGATCACATGAAGATCGGTGACGAACTGCTATCTCAAGAGGCAACGAAGCAGAGCCGAGATGGTTCACTCCAACGGTTCAAGGCATGGGCCATGGCTTCGCTGCAGGAGGATGACCAGGCACAAGCGATTGAAGCCCTCAAGAAACTTCAACAGATTCGGATGCTACGGAACCACTTCCTCCACTCCGGTGCCTCCTCCAAACTTCCCAACAGCCTCGCAGTACTGGGCATCTCCTACCCACCGGATTGGGGTCAGGCTTAGGAAATGGTCACGCACCAAACCGTCGATGCCCTTCGCCAACTGAGGGAAGCGATCTCGGACTGAGGCAACATCGGGCGAGGGCGGTCCCGCAGGACCGTTTTCGCCTCCGACACCGCAACGCCGCGGTTGCGCCGTTGCTCACGGCCGCTGAGGCGCCGGGCAACTCGGGTGTCACTCGTGGCCGATAGTGTCCGGTCATGGGAAAGAACAACAAGGCACGTCGTGCCGCCAAGGCGAAGACCCGAGCACAACGAGGGAATGGCCCTTCCTCGTGGGGGTCGAACGAGAACCCCGGGTCACGGCGCCCGCCCCCGACCGCCGGCGAATCCCGATTCACCGAGACCGAGGATGCACGCGGTCTGTTGTGGCTCACCGCTCAGGCCCGGCATCGGCGTGACGGGTTTGCCGGCCAGGGGCTGTTCAGACTGACGCAGATGGCTCCCGACGTTGTCGATCGTGCGGCCGAGGCGGCGCTGCTCGACGAGGTGGACTCCGTGTGGATTCGGGGCTGGCAACCCAGCGAGCTCCACCGCCAGGCACGTTTGGGCTGTCCCACGGCCGCCGGTGCCAGGCTCGTGCACCTGGCCATGGCCACCGACCATGTCGGTCGTCGGTCGGTCACCCTTGACCAACGCTGGATCTCCCAGATCGAGGGTCTGGCCCTCCCGGCGGTGAACGGCCGGGAGGGCTGGGTCGGTCGCTGGGTGAGCCTGGAGGGCTTTGACCGAACCACCACGGTTGCGGGCATGGTGGATGCGCTCGCCAACCTCATGCAACTCCCACCCCTTGATCCGCTGCTCCCCCTGCCCGGTTCGGCCGGGTCCGGACCTCGCGCCGTACCGTCATCTCGACCCCGTGGCGGCGCCGGCGCCGAGACCAACCCGATCCTCGATCGCATCCGGGCTCTCCTGGCCATGGCCGAGTCCACCACCTTCGAGGCCGAGGCCACGGCGTTCACCGCCAAGGCTCAGGCCTTGATGACCCGCCACGCCATCGATGCCGCACTGCTCCAGGGCCAAACCGGACGGAACAACGAGCATCCGGTCACCATCCGCGTCCCGATCGATGCTCCCTACGCCGATGCCAAGTCGTTTCTGTTGCAGACCGTCGCTCGGGCAGGTCGGTGTCGTTCCGTTTTTGATGCGGACTTGGCCATGTCGAGCGTTGTCGGCTTTGCCGGCGATCTCGCCGGCGTGGAGCTGCTGTTCACCTCACTCCTTCTCCAGGCTCAAACCGCTCTGACCGATGCCGCGAAACGAGCGCCTGCCGGCACTCGAACGCGCAGCCAGTCGTATCGCTCCGCGTTCCTCGTCGCCTACGCCGGCCGAATCGGTGACCGCCTGAGCGAGATCAACGAGGCGGTCTTCGCCGAGGTCGAGGCCGAGCACGGCTCGGCGTTTCTACCCGTCCTTCACTCGAGGTCGGCGGAGGTCGACGACGTGGTGGCCGAGCGATTCGGCGAATTGACGAGCTCCCGGGTTCGGAGTGGCTACGACCCGGCCGGTTGGGCAGAAGGCCGATCTGCTGCGGACCGGGCCCGACTCAACTTCGGTGAACTCGTCGGCGAGCCAACCCCCTGAGGGAACACACGACAACCCGAGGAGTCGCGCCAACTCCTTCAGGACCGGGGCGGACGGCGCAAGAGACCGTCGGCAGGTCGGGGTTGACCGGAGGCTCGTTCAGTGAGAACCGAGCAACGAGGCAAGCGCAGGCGGCGTGAGCCGGTTGAGCCAGGCCTGAACCATGCCCTTGGCCAACATCCTGTCCCATTCCGCTTCCTGCTCCTCTCGCTGGAAGCGCTGCCAATCGATGTGCGTGACGGCGCGGAGCGCCTCTGCCTGCGCGACCTCGATGGCGCCACTGGCGGGGTTCATCGAGGAGGCCCAGAGCAGCGCCGAACGACCCGGTCCGTCGAGCGTCAACGGATCAGGCGCCGAACGTGCGGCCAGATCGGCCTGTGCCTGAGCCTGTGCAGCGGCCCCTGCCGCTGCCTGTTGGGCCGCGGTTGCGATGAGCTGTGGCACCCCCGCCATTGCCTCGTCCAGGAACTGATCGAGCACAAACTTGGGGTCGACGGCCGGACCGCCGCCGGGGTGAAACTCGAGGTGCAGGTGCGGCGCTCCTCCCCGAGCGTTGCCCGAGTCACCGACGAACCCGACCACCTGGCCGATCGTGACCTCTGAGCCCTCGACCAGCCCCGGCGCAAGACCGCCAAGATGGGCGAGATACCAGTAAGTGCGATTGGGCTCGATCACATAGACGGCCAGGCCACCAAGTCCACCCATGGTGATGTGAACCCGTCCTGCCGCCGGGGCGCGGATGGGTGTGTTGAACGCGGCGAAGATGTCGGTGCCCTGATGCAACCGCCACCCGGGACCGAACCGAGGGAACCACCAGTCGTGGGAGTAACCGGCCAGGCCGGCGACCGGAAATCGGCCGAACCCCCCAAGCACAGCCTGTTCGGGGGAGATTCCGTACTGGGCCAGGGGAGCCAGTGCGTCGAGAAGCGGGCGAGTGCTTCTCGACGGGGTGCGCTCCACCGAGTCGGTCAGGGCCTGGAGATCGGCGGGGAATCCGTTCGAGCCCATCCCGGAAAGCTCGGCGCCGTCACCGCTGCCCTCCGTCGGAGGCGGTGGATCCACAAGTGGGACCAGGTCCGGGGTCGCGACGGCCGGAGGCTCAGCGGGAGAAGGGACATCGCCGGGTGCGAGAGTATCGCCGGGGACAGGGGGCACCGAGGAGGGCGGCGTCGTCACATCGGGACCCGGAACCGTGGAAGCCGGTGCTTCCTCCGGCCCAGCCGTTGCGGCCGGGTCCGGCACGGAGCTGACGGTCGTGGTGGTCGTGGTGGTGGTGCCACCGAAGAACTCCGTCACCGTCACAGCCCGGGCGCCACTGATGGCCCACGGAGCAACCACGACGGCGGCCACGACAACCGCCACGATCCCCGCGGCGCGTCGCTTCCCCAGAATGGTGACCATCGTCACAGGATAGGGGAAAGCCCCGGGAACGGTCCAATGCGAGGAGACTCAGCGCGGCGGTCGCTCGGGCTGCACGGTCCGGGTACTCATCAGTCAGCGCGACGTTCCATCACAAGGCGCGCAGGCGAGCGATTCGTTCCTCCGTCGACGGGTGAGTACGAAAGAGATTGGAGAAGTTCGCCTTGCGCCCGGTCAACGGGTTGATGATGAAGGCAGAGGCATGGGCAGGGTCGATGTTCATGGGGATCGCCTTCGCGTAGCTCTCGAGCTTGAGGAGCGCTCGGGCCAGTGGCTCACCCGTGCCGATGAGGCGTGCTGCCGAGCGGTCCGCCTCGAACTCGCGGCTGCGGCTCAGTGCCATCTGCAGGAGACCTGCCGCCGTGGGCGCCAGCATGGCCATGGCGAGAAGCGCCAACGGGTTGCTGTCCTCATCACGACGTCCGCCGAAGATCGCTGCCCATTGCGCCATGGTCGCCAGATACATGATCGCCGTGGCCACCGCCGCTGCCACCGAGCCGATCAGGATGTCGCGATGGGCGACATGGCTGAGCTCGTGGGCCAGCACGCCGCGCAGCTCATCGCGATCGCACAGGTCGACCAGTCCTCGGGTCACGGCCACCGCGGCGTGCTCAGGGTTACGTCCGGTGGCAAAGGCATTGGGCTGGGCGTCGGGGGTGACGTAGAGCCTGGGCATCGGCAGGCCCGCTGCCCGGGTCAGCTCGTGCACGATCGCGTAGTACTCGGGCATCTCCACCTCGGTGACCGGAACTGCCCTCGCCGCCTTGATGGCCAGCTTGTCGGAGAACCAGTAGGAGCTGCCGACCATGACGAGACTGATCATGAACATGATCGTCGCACCGGACCGGCCGCCGAACTGACCGCCGATCAGGATCAAGAGACCGGCGAGGCCGGCCAGCATGACCACGGTCTTGAGATTGTTCTTGTTCAACATCTACCGAAACCTTTCTCGCCTCGGAGTGGGACCACTCCTCGTCACTCCCAACGTCCGGGCGGTCCCAAACGTTCCCGGGCTGCACGACGGGCAACTCCGGTTGGCGCGAAGCCACCCTCTGTGTAGCTGCCCTCCGTGTACGTGCGCTCAGTCGTAGTAGCCGCTGTGAATGTAGATGCAGGGCACGCCCTCACTGTGGAACATGTCGACGTTGCGGCGGTCATCCTCGAAGGCCAACTGCAGGTCGTAGCCGGCAGCCCGCAACGCGTGCACCGTCTCACGCTTGAAGGTGGATGACGGGACGTACGAACTCGTCTGGCGCATGATGAGCATGTCCCAACGCAACTCGTAACGCTCGAGCCATGCCAGGGTCTGCGGCTGCACCGACATGGGACGAGCGGTCAGGAGCACGAGGCGCAGATCGGGGTCGAGCAACTCGGTGAGCCGCGCCACCTCGTCCACAAGTGGGTCGTCACCGCACGCGGCAAAGAACCCCTTCCAGTCGGGCCGAGGACTGGTCAGATAGTGCTGACGGGTGGCCGCGTCCGACAGGACCCCGTCCATGTCGAAGACGACCGTCGGACCCGGCGGACAACCACCGGGACGCTGCCTCCAGTGATCGGGGAACAGGTCAATCCTCCTGAGGGGCGGCATCGGCTCGCCGGCGGATCTCCTCCACCACCGAGGCATCGGCGAGCGTGGTCGTGTCACCCAGGTCACGGCCCTCGGCGACGTCGCGCAACAGGCGGCGCATGATCTTGCCACTGCGCGTCTTGGGAAGGTCCTCGGTGAAGACGATGGTTCGGGGTCGCGAGATGGCGCCGATCTTCTTGGCCACATGACCCCGCAGCTCCTGGCCGAGCTCGTCGCTCGCCTTTTGATCACCCTTCAACGTGACGAAGGCCACGATGGCCTGGCCGGTGGTCTCGTCCTTGGCCCCCACCACCGCCGCCTCGGCAACCTTTTGGTGATCGACCAGCGCCGACTCGACCTCGGTGGTCGAGACTCGATGGCCCGAGACGTTCATCACGTCATCGACACGGCCCAGGAGCCACAGGTAGCCGTCATCGTCGAGCTTGGCTCCGTCGCCGGCGAAATAGCGGCCGGGGAATCGACTCCAATAGGTCTCGCGGTAGCGCTCCGGGTCGCCGTAGATGCCGCGCAGCATGGATGGCCAGGGTTGGGTCAGCGTCAGGTAGCCACCGCCGTTTTCGACTCGCGCACCCTGGTCGTCCACGAGCTCGGCACCGATGCCGGGAAGCGGGAAGGTCGCCGATCCGGGCTTGAGCGTGGTCGACCCGGGCAGTGGGGCGATCATCATGGCGCCCGTCTCGGTCTGCCACCAGGTGTCGACGATCGGACAGCGACTCCCGCCGATGTGCTCGTGATACCACATCCACGCCTCGGGGTTGATGGGCTCACCGACCGAACCGAGCAGGCGCAGCGACGAGAGATCGTGACGCTCGGGCTCCTGGACGCCCCATTTCATGAACGTGCGGATGGCGGTCGGGGCCGTGTAGAGGATGGTGACCTTGTAACGCTCGATGATGTCCCAGAAGCGGTCCTTGCCCGGGTGGTCGGGAGTGCCCTCGTACATGACCGAGGTGGCGCCGTTCGCAAGCGGACCGTACACGATGTAACTGTGGCCGGTGACCCATCCGATGTCGGCTGCGCACCAGTAGATGTCGGTTTCGGGCTTGAGATCGAAGACGTACTTGTGGGTGAAGGCAACCTGGGTCAGATAGCCCCCGGTGGTGTGCATGATGCCCTTGGGCTTGGCCGTGGTGCCACTGGTGTAGAGCAGGTAGAGCAGGTCCTCGCTGTCCATGGGCTCGGGCGGGCAATCGGCGCTCACCATGGACATGAGGTCGTGGTACCACTGATCCCGGCCGGTCTCCATGTGCACGTCGGTGCCCGTGCGGCGCACCACCACCACGTGCTCGATGCTGGGGGTGTCGACGAGGGCCACATCCGCATTGATCTTCAGGGGCACCGCCGCGCCTCGGCGCCAACCTCCGTCGGCGGTGATGAGCACCTTCGCCTGCGCGTCGTTGATGCGATCGGCGAGAGCATCGGCGGAGAAACCTCCGAAGACCACCGAGTGGGGAGCGCCGATGCGGGTGCACGCCAACATGGCAACGGCGAGCTCGGGGATCATGGGCATGTAGATGTTGACCCGGTCACCCTTGCGCACGCCGAGATCCTTGAGAACGTTGGCAAAGCGGCAGACCTCGTCGAGCAACTCGGCATAGGTGATGGTGCGGGTGTCCCCGGGCTCTCCCTCCCAGTGGAAGGCAACCTTGTCGCCCTTGCCTGCTTCCACGTGTCGGTCGAGACAGTTCTCACTCACGTTGAGTTGGCCACCGACGAACCATTTGGCAAAGGGGAGATCCCATTCGAGGACCGTGTCCCAGTTCCTGCTCCAGGTGAGCAACTCGGCTGCCTGGTCGGCCCAAAACGACTCGAGGTCCTTGTCGGCCGCGTCGTAGAGCTCGTTGCCGGAGGCGAGAGATGCGGCCTTGAACGCCGCCGGGGGCGGAAACCTGCGGTCCTCGAACAGCAGGGCCTCGATGGTGGCCGAGTCGGATGAAACCGGATCGATCGGCGAGTTGGTCATGACGTCTTTCCCCCTGGCAAATGACGATGAAGTACGAGCAGCCTGAGCCTAGGCGAGCACGTCCGGCACTTCATCCGCACAGCCGAGGACATCGAATCCGGTCCTGAGGGCTCGAGCACTGATCATCCGTCGATGACCCACTCGAGCACGCGAAAGGCGCCGAGGCCTTTGGGGTCGGTGAGGGCGTCCGCCTCGCCGATACGACTCCGGGCAACCATTGCCCGGAGATCACCGATGGCGGCTCGTTCGTGCCAGGTGTCCCTGGCTTCGGCGACCAGCACGCCGACGCCATGGCGTGTGAGCCACTCGGATTGGCTGATGTCCAGGTCGGGCGCACGAACCCGGGCGAGCTGATCGACGGCAACCTCGCAGGTGATGTCCTGCTCGCCGAGATCATCGAGGGGATGGCCGCCGCGCTCCTGCGCGCGGTACGTTCGGACCCAGTCCCGCCACGGTCGGGTCACGAGCGACGACGAGTGGTCGGCGTAGTCGATGACCACCAGGCGACCTCGGTCGAGAATGCTCAGTGCACGGTGCAGCCAGGACTGGGCTCCTGCCTGGAGAGGCAGGCGTGCACCGACCGGCGCATCGGGAGCAAGACGTTCGGCCTCTGCCTCGAGGTCGCCCGATGCCTCCACCAGCACCTCCACCAGCGTCTGGTCGTCATCGGACAGCCCGACGCGCACCTCCGCCCAGCGCGGACGCAGATCCGACCCCTCATGGCGAGGGCCGACGCGCTCCATCAGCCGAAAGGACAAGTTGTCCAAGAGCTCGTTCGCGAACAGGACCCCGGAGAACGAGAGAGCGGGCAGATCATCGAGGACAGTGACGATCGGCCCCCGGGAACCTGCAAGGCTCGCCGCCACCGAGGGAGCGATGAAGTCATCGTCGTCATGGTCGAGCGTGCCGAAGATGTTGATCGCCGGCTCAACGGCAAGGGACGATTCGATCCGCGCCCGCAGCACCTGGGACCGTTCGACACAGACATAGCGCAAGGCCTTCAGGCAACGCGGCTTGGCAGCGAGAACGCCTGCAGCCAGCGCCCCCCTGCCCGCTCCGGCCTCGACGACGACGAAGAAATCGGGTTGGCCCAGACGATCCCATTCCTCGTCCAGGAATCGACTGACCACCGCTCCGAACAACGGGCCCACCTCAGGGCTCGTGAGAAAATCCGCTCGCCGCCCCGCTCCCCCACCCTCGGCGAAGAATCCACCCGAGCCGTAGAGCGCCGCATCCACGATGTCGTCATAGGGAAGCGACCCGAGACGACGGACCCGTTCGCGCACCGCCGCCATGGCCTCCGCACTCATGGCCGGGGCTCTCGAACCTCAGGGAAGCAGGCTGAAGACGGCGAGGTCGCCGAATCGGGCGACGACCTGGGGATAGACGCCGATCACCACCGTGGCAACCGCACACAGCGAGAGTGCCGCAGTCAAGCCTGCGGGAACCCGAACCGGGGTGGTGTCACCATCGGGCACAGGCCGCATCCACATCTCGCGCGCGACCGACGCGTAGTAATACAGCGCGATCACGGAGTTCACCGCGGCGATCACACCGAGCACGATGGCCCAGGGTGTGTTCGCATCGAGCAGGGTCTTGAACACCACCAACTTGCCGTACCAACCTCCGAGAGGGGGGATGCCGGCGAGAGCAAACACGAAGATGCTCATGAGGACGGTCAAGCCGGGCGCGTACTCGAAGAGCCCGCCGTACGAGGCGATCTCGCCCGACCGCGTCTTGCGGGCCACAGCCAGCACCAGGGCGAAGGCGCCGAGGTTCATCGCTGCGTAGATCAGCAGGTAGGTGGTCATGGGCCCCATCGCAGCACCCGGACCCTTCGCAAGGTCACCGGCGACGGCGAAGGGCAACAACATGTAGCCGGCCTGTGCCACCGACGAGTACGCCAGCATGCGCACGATGTTGGTCTGGCGCAGTGCGATGAGGTTGCCAACGGTCATCGTGAGCGCGGCGAGCACCCAGAACATGGGCTGCCACACATCGTCGCGACCCAGGAACCCGATGAAGACGAGCTGCATGAGAGCGACAAACCCGCCGGCCTTCGATGCCACCGAGAGAAAGGCGGTGATCGGTGTCGGGGCCCCCTCATAGGTGTCGGGCGCCCAACTGTGGAAGGGAACAGCCGAGATCTTGAAGGCGAAGCCGACGATCACGAAGACGATGCCGAGACTCACCAGCGGCAGGCTTGCACCCGGGCCCTGGAGCTTCGAGCCGATCTCGGTGAGCACCGTCTCGCCGGTGATGCCGAAGATCAGTGACATGCCGTAGAGCATGACGCCGGTGGCGAAAACGCCGAGCAGGTAGTACTTGAGCGTGGCCTCGTTGCCCTTCAGGTCACGCTTTCGCCATCCGGCCAGCATGTAGGCCGGGATGGAGAGCAGTTCGAGGGCCACGAAGATGCTGATGAGGTCACGGGAGGATGCCATGACCATCATGCCCAGCACCGAGGATAATAAGAGGAAGTAGTACTCGCCCTCGTAGTAGTCGTCATCGGCGAGATAGTCGCTGCTGAGCAACATGGTGACGTAGCCGGCAATGAGGAACAGGCCCTTGAAGACGAGGGCAAAATCATCGACGACGTAGGCCCCCCCGACCATCGAGCGATTGGCGCCGTCGACCGCCAGGGTCAACACGGGCACCATCGCCGCCAGAAGACCGATGCCTGCCAGACCTCCGACGAGACGTCGGCCTCGGCCCTCGAGGACGAGATCGACCACGAGAACAGCCACCAGCACCGCCACGAGCACGAGCTCCGGGGCAAAGGCGTGATAGTCGACGTCGGGGGCCCGGAACACCCCTGCCACCGGTCCGCTCAGCACGTCCACGGATCAGCCTCCCACTGCGGAAACAACGTGTTGGACCGCCTCTTGGGTGATGCCGAAGAGCAGGTTGGGGTAGACCCCCAGCACGAGGATGAGGATCAGCAACGGGACCCATGCCGCATACTCGGGCCACTGCATGTCCGGAATGGGCTCGTGGGAGAACTCCTCGGTTGGCTCACCGAAGGCCGTCCGCTGGAACATCCAGAGCAGATAACCCGCCGCCAGAACGGTGCCGACGGCGGCGACAACCATGTAGAAACGGAAGAGCTCCTCGGAGACACCGGCAGCCGGGTTGTAGGCGGAGAGTATCGCCGGGAACTCACCCCAGAAGCCGGCAAGGCCCGGCAGGCCCAGCGAGGCCATGACGCAGAAGCCGAGGATCCAACCCATCTTGGGAGCCTTGATCAGCAGGCCGCCGAGTCGGGACAACTCGAGCGTGTGGAAACGATCCTTGATCGAGCCGGCGAGGAAGAAGAGCATGCCGGTGATGAGCCCGTGGGCAACCATGCCGAACACGGCGGCATTGATGCCGAAATCGGTGAGCGTTGCGATACCCAACATGACAAAGCCCATGTGCGCGACCGACGAGAAGGCGATGAGTCGCTTCAGATCGGTCTGAGCAAGGCAGCCCAGCGCGCCGTAGATGATGCCCACCACGGCCAGGCCACCGATCCAGGGAGCCCATGACACCGCCGCCTCGGGAAGGATCGGGATCGCGATACGAATGAAGCCGTAGGTGCCGAGCTTCAGGAGGATGGCGGCCAGGATGACCGAACCCTGGGTCGGCGCCTGCGTGTGGGCATCGGGAAGCCAGGTGTGGAACGGGAACATCGGCACCTTGATGGCGAAGCCCATGAACAGTCCGCCGAAGATCAACAGCTGGGTGCCGTGGGCAATGGCGCTCGACGACTGGGCGAGATCGGCGATGGCAAAGCTTTCGGCTCCCCCCTTGAAGAACAGGGCGAGGAAGCTGAGGATCATCAGCGCGGAGCCGAACAGGGTGTAGAGGAAGAACTTGATCGAGGCGTACTGACGATTCTCCCCGCCCCAGACCCCGATCATGAAGTACATCGGCAGGAGCACCACCTCGAAGAAGACGAAGAAGAGGATGAGATCCTGTGCCACGAACGTGCCGTTCATGCCGGTCTCAAGCAAAAGGATGAGCGCCAGGAACGCCTTGGGGTTGTGTGGCGACGGGAAATGGTTCCACGAGTAGAGGACCACCAGAACACAGATGAACATCGAGAGCACGAGCAGGGGCAGAGAGATGCCGTCGATGCCCACGATGTAGCGGCTGGAGATGACGTCGATCCATGGCCGGTTGACGACGAACTGCATGGTGTCCCCGCTCGCCGCGTAGTCGAACTCCGCGAGCAGATAGATACCCACTCCCATGGTCGCGAGTGTCGTCAACAGCGCAATGAGCTTTTGGGCTCCCTCGTTCTCACGAGGAACCACCATGAGCAGCAACGCTCCCACCAGAGGCAGAAACACTGCCGTTGAAAGTGCAATATCTTCGAAATTCTCCATGATTCCCTGCTCAGCTCTCTAGACGGCCAGGATCGCGAGGACAAAGGCAAACACGGTTGCCGCTCCGAAGAGCAGCGCTCCGTATTGCTGGACACGGCCGGACTGGATGGTGCGAAGCGCGCCGCCGGCACCCTCCGCGCCTGTTCCCGCCCCATTGACGGCACCATCGACCAGGCCCTGGTCGATGGTGTCATAGACCCAACGGCCCAGGCGCTTGGCGCCCACGCCGACGGCATTCACGACGCCGTCGAGAACCCGTTGGTTGATCCAGTACGCCGCCTTGGCAATGGCCCCCTTGACGGAACCAACAATCCAGTCGGTGTACAGGCGATCGAGGTAGTACTTGTTGTCCAGAATGCGATATCCCACTCGGGCCAACGCGTTGCGCTGCGTGACCCCTGTTGGCAACTTGTCGAGAAAGAAGAGGACATAGCCCAGACCCAGGGCAACCAACACGACAACCGTCGAGACAAGGGCCGCGCCTATCTCGAATGGGTGATGGGAAAGACCGGCCATCACACCCGTCTCGTTCCGCGTCACCTCCCCGAACCAGTAGTTGAGGAAAGGAGCGTTGAGCCATCCGGCACCGACGGAGAACACCGCGAGGACAATCAGCGGCACGGTGATGGCCTTGGGTGATTCATGCGGATGACCGTGCCCTCGGTACTCGCCGAAGAAGGTGAGGTACACACAACGGGTCATGTAGGCCGCTGTCATGAAGGCTCCGACGAGACCCACGTACATGAAGAACTCGTAGCCGTTCTTGCCGGCACCCAACAAGATCTCGTCCTTGGACCAGAAGCCGGCAAACGGGAAGACGCCTGCGAGAGCCACGGAACCGATCATGAAGGTGGCGAAGGTCGTGGGCATGTGCTTGCGCAGCCCGCCCATCTCCTTTCGCATGTCGAAGCTGTGCACCGCGTGGCTCACCGACCCCGAACCCAGAAACAGCAGCGCCTTGAAGAATGCGTGCGTGAAGAGGTGGAACACCGCCGCCGTCCAGGCGCCGACGCCGAGCGCCATGACCATGTAGCCGAGCTGGCTCACCGTTGAATAGGCAAGCACCTTCTTGATGTCGTTCTGCACGAACGCGAGCAACGCCGCGATGACAACGGTCACCCCGCCGACGATGGCGATGGGATTGGCGCCGCCCGCCGAGATGTCGAAGCCCTGCCAGAAGACCCCGTACAGCCGGGCGACCAGGTACACCCCGGCAACCACCATCGTGGCGGCGTGGATGAGGGCCGACACCGGCGTCGGGCCGGCCATCGCGTCGGGCAACCAGGTGTGCAGCGGGAACTGGGCGGACTTGCCGATCACCGCCACGAGCAGGGCGGCGGCACCGACCTTCAACGCGGTTTCGCTCATGCCCCCACCCAGCGCAGCGGCATTGATGGTCGCGATGTCAAAGGTGCGCCCGGCCGCGAAGAACAAGGTGCTGATACCCACCAGGAGACCGATGTCGCCCGTGCGGGTGGTGAGGAATGCCTTCATCGCCGCGTTGGAGTTCTCCTTTTTCTCCCACCAGTGACCGATGAGCATGAAGCTGCAGAGACCCATCAGCTCCCAGCCGAAGAGCATCTGCAGCGTGGTGCTCGACACCACCAGAACCAACATGCCCGTCGTGAAGAGCGACAGCGCAGCGAAGAAATGGGTGAAGCGCACGTCACCTTGCATGTAGTTGGTGGCGAAGATGTGCACGAGGAGCGAGATGAGCGTGACGACAAAGAGCATGGTCACCGCGAGGCCGTCGATGTGAATGCCGGCCTTGACCTCGAGCGAGCCGAGCTTGAACCACGTCGTCGACTTGTCGACGGCGGCCCGGATGGGCTCCACCTCGTGGCCCTCCGCCTCACCCTCGACATCGGTCTCGCCTCCGGCAGCCGCCGGCACCACCCGCATCCCGAGCGAATGACCCTCCTCCATCTCATCCATCCCGGCTGCAGGGGACTCGTGGCCGCCGGCGGGAGACTCTCCCTCGTCGGCGGATGCATGTGATGCACCGACAGGTTGGATGATCGTGTCGGCCGGCCGGTCAACCCATTGGAAGACCGCGACACACGAGAGCACAAAGGTCAGCACCAACGCGGCAACCCCGATCTCGGAGCCGCCTCTGGGCAGACGCTTGCCGAAGAAGAGGATGATCCAAAACGACACGAACGTGATCGCGGGGATGATCCACGCGTTTTCCAGCATCGGTCAGCCCCTCATCAGATCGACCTGGTCGAGGTCGACGCTTGTTCGGTTGCGATAGATGAGCAGCACGATGGCAAGCCCCACGCCAACCTCTGCTGCTGCCACGGTGATGACGAAAAGGGCGAACACCTGACTCGCCACCGCTGCCGCTTCGCCGTGCATCGCGCCGAAGGCAAGCAGATTGATGTTGACGGCATTGAGGATCAGCTCGATCGACATCAGCACCAACACGGCGTTTCGTCGGGCGAGAACGCCGTAGACGCCGGTGCAGAAGAGCACAGCGCCGAGCAGGAGAAACTGGTTGAGCAACATGATCGTGACCTCTCCTCAGTCCCGACGGGCCAGAACGATGGCGCCGACCAACGCGGCCAGCAAGAGCACCGACACCACCTCGAACGGCACCAGGAACGTCGAGAAGATCGCGTCACCGACTGCGCCGCTGCCACGCTGCGCCTCGAGTGTGGCCCGACTGACACCTTCCAGTGACGGAAGCTTGTCGTCGCCGAAGGCGTCGACGAGAACGAAGCTCAGCGTGCCGAGAAGGAACAGGGCGATGACCGCTCCGAGCCAACGTTGGTCGTTGTCGAGCTGGTCGTCCTCGCCCAGGGTTGCCTTGGTGAGCATGACGCCGAACAGGAGCAGCACCACGATGGCGCCCACGTAGACCAGGATCTGCACCGCGGCGACAAACTCGGCGGTCAACAGGATGTAGAGAGCGCCGACGCTTGCCAGCACGACGACCAGATAGAGGGCGGCGTGCACGACGTTGCGCGTGGTGACCACACGAATAGCGGCAAGCGAGGTTGCAGCGGCAAGGACGCCGAAGGCGATGTTCTGTGCAACCACTAGCGCGGCACCTTCTTGACCTTTTGCTCCGAGCCTGCTTCGTACGACTCGAAGTCGGGAACGCCTTCCATCCACTCGCCGAGCTTGTCCTTGTCATGGAGCAGATCGGCGATACGAACCTCGGAGTACTCGTACTCGGGACTCCAGAACAGCGCGTCGAACGGACAGACCTCGACGCAGATGCCGCAGTACATGCAAAGGCTGTAGTCGATGTCGAAACGATCGAGCAGTTGCACGGTACGTGGCTTGCCCCCCTCGCGACGGGGCGGGGCCTTGGTCTTGTGACCCTCGATGTAGATGCACCAATCGGGACAGCTTCGGGCGCACAGCATGCACACCGTGCAGTTGTCCTCCTTGAGCGCGATGACACCCCGGGCGCGTGGGGCGACGTCTTCCTTCTCGTGCGGATACTGCACCGTGACGGTCGGCTGCAGCATGGTCTTGAACGTGACACCGAGACCTTTCAACAGGCCGGGGATCTGGGGCATGTCAGAGCACCACCTTCAGCACAGCGGTCGCCAGGATGTTCAGCAGTGAGATCGGGATCAGATACTTCCACGCAAAGGTCTGCAGTTGGTCCTCTCGGAGTCGGGGATAGGTGAAGCGGACCCAGAAGATCAGGAACGCGACCAACATGATCTTGGCGAACAACACGCCGGGGCCGATCAGGTTCGAGAGGAAGCCACCGTCGAGATCGAGCCCGGGCACGTACCAGCCACCCAGAAAGAGGGTGGCGGCAATGCCGGCAAACACGAAGGCGGTGCCGAACTCGCCGATGAAGAAGATCAGGAAGCGAAACCCGGTGTACTCGACCTGATAGCCGCCGACGATCTCGCTCTCCGCCACCGGCATGTCGAACGGGGGCTGGGTGAGCTCGGCCTGCGTTGCCATGAGGAAGATCGCGAACCCGACGAACTGGGTGAGGATGAACGGATTGCCGATCAGTCCGATACCGAAGATCTCGCCGTTGGCCTGGGACGTCACGATTCCCTGCAGGCTCAGGGTTCCCGCCTGGATCACCACACCCACCACGGCGAGGACCATCGGAAGCTCGTAGGCGATGAGCTGGCCGGCCGCACGCAGACCACCCATGAGCGAATACTTGTTCGCCGATGCCCACCCCGCCATCAACACACCGAGAACCGAGATTGACGAGACTGCCAGTGCGTAGAAGACGCCCGTGCTGAGGTCCTCGACGATGAGGGTCGGGCCCGCGGGAACCACCACGTAGAGCAAGAAGGTTGAGCACAGCACCACCAGTGGAGCGGCAGCGAACACGAATCGGTCGGCGCGATCGGGGAACAGGTCCTCTTTCTGAATGAACTTCAGGCCGTCGGCCACGAGTTGGAGCAAACCGTGGGGCCCGGCCTCCATGGGACCCAGTCTGCTCTGCATGTGGCTCATCATCTTCAACAGGAAGACGTAGCCGAGGATGAGCGCAGCCGTCGGAATGACCGCCAGCACCACACCGGTCTTGATGGCGGTCTGGACCCAGTAATCGGACAATGCAACAGCAATCATCACCGGTCAATGTCTCCAAGGATGAAATACAGGCTGGCCAGGATGGTGATGATGTCCGGAACGTAGACACCCTTGAGCACCCAGGGCACGATCGAGATGTTGTTGAACGAGGCCGAGCGGATCTTGACCCGGAAGGGACCGAGGTCGCCCTTGCTCACAACGTAGTAGCCCATCTCACCCAGGGGGTTTTCCGTCGAGACCCAGGCTTCGCCCTGGGGGACCTTGATGATGCGTGGCACCTTCGCCATGATCGGGCCGGAGGGAAGGCCGTCCAGCAGCTTCTCGACGATGTACGACGCTTCACGCGTCTCCTGCAGGCGCACCCAGTAGCGGGCGAAGGAATCGCCGTCGGGATGGGTCCACACCTTCCAGTCGACCTGGTTCCACGCGAGGGGCGAGGCGCCGTCCCGACGAAGGTCCCAGTCGACACCGCTCGCACGGAGGTTCGCGCCCGAGAGGCCGTAGTGCAACGCCGTCTCTCCGGGGATCACGCCGACACCACGAGTGCGTGCGGCGAAGATCGGATTGCCCAGGATCAGCTCCTCGAGCTCATCGCAGAACCGCCGGACCTTGACCATGACGCCACGGGTCTCCTCGATCCAGCCCTTGGGGAGATCGTCCTTGATGCCACCGATACGGTCGAAGTTGGGGTGGAACCGCCCGCCGGTTGCCGACTCGATCAGGTTGAGCACGTACTCACGATCCCGGAACGCGTAGAAGACGGGCGTGATGGCGCCGAGTTGGACTCCCATGTCGCCGAGGAACAGTGCGACGTTGGCAATGCGGGAGAGCTCGAAGAGGATGGTGCGGATCCACTGGGCGCGAGGGGGCGCCTCGACCTCCATGAGCTGTTCGGCCGCGAGGATGAAGGGCACCTCGTTGGCGAAGCTGCCCAGCCAGTCGATGCGGTTCACCAACGTGGTGACCTGCGGATAGGTGCGCACCTCGGTGAGCTTCTCGTATCCCCGGTGCATGTAGCCCATCACCGGATTGGCCGACACGACCTGCTCGCCGTCGAGCTTTGCCACCACCCGCAAGGTGCCGTGCGTTGCGGGGTGTTGAGGTCCGATGTTGAGGGTCATGCCCTCGGTCTCGAGCTCCACGTTGATACGCGCCTCGGCGGCCTGTCCGGCGATGTAGGCCAGCTTCTGGCGCTCGGTCAGGGTGTTCATGCCTCTTCTCCCGACACTTCACCGTCTTCCTCGCCGGCGGGCTCGCCGGGCATCGGCTCGACGTCGACCAGACCCGGCCAGGGCTTCACCTCACGAGCCAGCAGCGGGAAATCCTTGCGCAGAGGATGCCCGACGAAATCACCCGGCAGGTAGAGGTTCGCCATGTTGGGATGGCCGGTGAACACGATGCCGAACATCTCGTGGACCTCCCGCTCATGCCAGTTCGCTCCGGCGAAGGCGCGGATCCACGACGGTGCGGTGAGGTCGGAGTCGGAAACGTCCATCTTGAGATGGATGCCGAGATGGGTCGTCACCGAGTGAAGGCGAGCGATGAGCTGAAAGCGCGTGTCCCCACCGCAGTAGCCGTGGTCGAGACCCTCGGCCAGGTTCGCCGCGGTGAGCGCACGCACTTCGTCGCCGGTGCGCGACACACCGTCCTCGCTCTTGCCGAATGGGGAAGGAAGCCAGTCGACGGCGGAGAGGAAGCAGAAATAGCGCATGTGCAGCTTGTCCCGACAAACCTCCGCTGCTCGGCACCAGGCATCGGGGCTCACCCGTGCCCAAACGTCGAGGCCGGGCTTGAGGTAGGTGTCGATGAGCCCTGCGCCCAACTCGGCGCGCAGCACGTCGATCAGGTGTTGACGAGCGTGATCGACCTCGGGCGTGCCGACCACCTCGGGAGCCTCAGGAGACGACAATGGGATCACCTCGCCAGCGTTCGGCCATGTCCTCGTTGCCGATCAGTTGTTGGAGCAGGACGATGCCCTCGAGGAGCGCCTCGGGTCGGGGGGGACAGCCGGGAACATAGACGTCGACGGGAATGATCTGGTCGACACCCTTCGTCACCGAGTAGGAGTCCCAGTACGGGCCGCCGCAGTTGGCACAGCTGCCCATGGAGATCACGTACTTGGGGTCGGGCATCTGCTCGTAGAGGCGGCGAATGGCCGGCGCCATCTTGTCGGTGACCGTGCCGGAGATGACGACGAGGTCGGCCTGGCGAGGGCCGGCGGGAAAAGGGATCACACCGAGGCGCATGACGTCGTAACGCGGCGAGCCGAACGCCGCACCCATCTCGATCGCGCAACAGGCCAATCCCCATTGGTACACCCAGAGCGAGTACTTGCGACTGAGGTTGAGCAGATGTGTGAGGGGCTTGGGAATGAGACCCTTCTCGACTAGACCCACCGAAGAACCCCTTTGCGCCATGCGTAGAGCAGGCCAAGAGCAAGGATGACGATGAAGATCGTCATCTCGACCAAACCGAACACGCCGTAGACCTCCAGACCCAGGGCCCAGGGAAAGATGAACACGGCCTCCACGTCGAACATCACGAAGAGCAGAGCAAAAATGTAATACCTGACCTGACTCTGACCAAAGATGGAACCGACCGGGTCCACCCCGCTCTCATAGGTCATCGCCTTCTGGGCAGACGGGCGTTTTGGACGCAGCAACCTACCCATGCCCAGTGACACTCCGACCAGCATCCCTGCGGCAGCAAGGAACACGACCACGGTGAGATAAGCGCGTAGCAGCTCCGACACGTCGAGGGAGCCTAAAGCGCATCGACCGACCTGTCAGATCGAAGCGTCGAGGGTCCGACGCGTGGGCCTTTCGAGGGAGGGAGACAATGCCGGACGGCGGAGCGGGTCGAGCACGGAAATCAGCGATCGCGCGCTCCCCGCCGGCTTTCGCCGGGCTACGGTTGGGTCCGCCGCTACCCGCCGCTACCCGCCGCTACCCGCCGCTACCCGCCGGAGACACCGGTGTCACACAACCGAACGGTCACACCCAACTCCCCAGTCGTCGCTCATCGGACGGTCATGATGCACCCCCCGCTGTCGCTCATCGGACGATCATGAACGACGCGCTGTCGATCACGATCGATCGCCATGTCGATCAGGACGCCGTCGAGCCCTTCCTGGATCTCTACCGTCAGTCCTTTGCTCCGCTCGCCACCCGCAGTGCGATTCGACAGTGGTTCACCGACGACGAGTTCCGACACGAGATGGCATCCGACGCTGTCGTCAAGTTCATCGGGAGGGATGAGCACGGGCGGCCCTGTGCCCTCGCCACGTTGGCCACCGAGCTCGCGACCCTTCCCTGGATCAACCCCACCTATTACCGACATCACTTCCCCGACCACTACGACCGAGGTGTCATCTACTACATCAGTGCGCTCCTCGTCCGACCCGACGTACAGGGCGGGCCCTGGGTTCGAGCCATGCTCCACGAGATCGCCGGCTTCATTATGAACAACCGGGGCATGACCGCTTTCGACTGTTGCGCCTACAACGTGAACGAAGTTGGCCTGCCCGATCTCGTAACAGCGATCGCCAGAGAGGTCGCTCATGTACAGATCGATGAAATCGATTGCCAGCACTATTACGCCGTCACACTGAGCGAGCTCCCAGAGGACGTCATTGATCTCCGCGACCATCCAGCGGAGCTTCATGATGAGCCGGAGCTCGAGCACCGAATAGCAGACTCGTAGGTAGCGCTTCATGCACTGCAGGCGTTTGTCCATCAAGATTGTCTCAGGTGTCGGGACCGGACCCACGGCCATCGCTGCTTTTGATGCAGCGCTCCGTGACGCGTCGATCGCCAACTACAATTTGCTGCAACTCAGCTCCATCATCCCCGCCCACTCCGAGATCATCTCGAATGACGAGCCCGCTACGCTCCCGGGAAGGTGGGGTGACCGCCTGTACCTGGTGATGGCCCAGACGCGCGTCACCACGCCGGCCCACCATGGCTTTGCGGGCATCGGCTGGGTACAGGAACCCGGTTCAGGCAAAGGACTGTTCGTCGAGCACGATGGAACCAGTCGTCAGCAGGTGGAAAGCGACATCGAGGCCAGCCTCGCCGCGATGTCTGCCGGGCGCCCGACATCGAGCTTCGGCCCTCCACAACTCCGCGTCGAGGGGGTGGCCTGTCGGGATCAGCCCGTGTGTGCGCTTGTGGCAGCGGTGTACGACACGGCTTCCTGGTAGTAGAGCACCCGGTGTCGTCAGGGTCTCGGCGACCGACCGACTTCTTGAGACCCAGCGTAGGTAGATGGCTACGAATTGAGCGAAATGGTGTGTTTCCGATGGTCAACCCGTTAGCATCGTGTTGCCGTTGTGTTCAGGAATCGCCGTCGCAGTCCTCAGCGGGCCGAGAATCTGCACTTCCACAGGACATCTGGACGAGGGCGACCCATGGCGATCGAACCGACCTGGAGACAATTCTTGGCGCTGGGTCTCGCCTTTGTCGTCCTCGCCCTGTTCCTGACCGAGGAGGCAGCTGAGGTTCTCACCCTGGCGATCGGCACGGTTGCCGTGGCGACCGTGTTTCGATGCGCGCGCACAATGGACCGCCCCGGCAAGGAGGCATGGTCATGGTTTGGGTCCGGCGGCGCCTTGATCATCAGCGGAAACATCCTGCTGGGCATCTTGAGTCCAACGATTGATGATCTCCGTTTCCCCTCGCCGGCAGATTTCTTCTTTATTGCCGGTTATCTGTGCCTCTTCATAGGCACAATCCGCCTGGTACGGATGCGGACAAGGAAACTGGAACGTGCGCATCTTTATGATTCGCTTCTGATCAGTTCCAGTCTCGGCGTTGTCGCGTGGGCGGCCCTGCTTTCACCTTATGTGCGCGATACGACAGTCCCTCTTGCGGATCGTTTGGTCAATACCGGATACTCAGGGCTCACCCTGGCTCTCCTCACCGCCATCGTCTTCCTGATCATCGGTCCCGGTTGGCGCAATCCCAGCTTCTATTTTCTCGTTGGATCCTTTGCTGCGATCTTCATCTCGGATCTCCTGCTCACCATGTCGACGGCCGGCATCTACGAGGGGGGCTTCATCGCTCCGATATCGTCGCTTTCCTACGTCCTGGGAGCCGTCGGCATCCTGCACCCCTCGGCAAAAGTGCTCACCGACTCGCCCCCCCGGCAGACCCAGACGTTGCGATTTCGTCGTGTGGCGATGTTGGCAGCCCCCCTGCTCGTGACCCCGGCCGTCCTCGTCTTCGAGATCGCTCGCGACCTCACCGTTGACCTGCCCGTCATCGTCACCGCCTCTGTGGTGCTTTCCGGACTCGTCGTGGCACGGCTCGTCGAGCTCGTCAGGGCAACCGAGGAGATCGCTCTGAGGGAGCGGGCGCTGCACGAGGCCGGATTGACCCTGGTCGCCGCCACCACCGATGAGGAGATCCATGTCGGAGCGATCACCGCCGCCACGGCACTGATGGGAAACGAGAGGACGATACGGGTAAGCCTTGCCATCGGACCCGAGGAGTCCATGACCGTCATTGCGGCCACGGGGAGTCAAGCACTCGAGGCGACCGGCACCGTGGTTCGAACCAGTGATCTCGCCCCGCCATTTCTGGACGGCATCCGCCAACGACAACTTGTGTACGTCCCGGCATCCCCCCCCGTCGACCTCCCGAGACGTGCCATCATCGGTGTGCAGAGCGGCACCATCAGTACCGCCCTGATGCCCCTGGGCACCCAGGGGGATCTCCGAGGAATCCTGATCGTCTCCAGTCCAGCCGACATCCCGACCCCCGTGTTGCGGAGTCTCGAGGCACTGTCGTCCGAGGTCTCACTTGCCATGGAGAGCGCCCTGCTGGCCCGCGATCTGCACCGACGGGAGGACGAACGACGGTTCCGAGCCCTGATCGAGCACAGCTCGGACATCGTCTGCGTTGCCGGCCAGACCGGAGGGTTCTCCTTCATGAGCCCTGCCGCTCAACACCTGCTCGGCTTCAGCGAGGAAGCACTGACGGCGATGCCGGGCGCCGATCTCGTTCACCCCGACGATCTTCGGCGGGTACAGGAGATGATGGTGGAGGTGAGGGCAGCGGTCGGAACGACATCATCGGCCGAGGCACGCATCAGTCTGGCAGATGGGTCATACCTTCCTTTTGAGCTCATCGCCTCGAACATGACCGATCAGGCCGACATCAGGGGCATACTCATCAATGCCCGCAACGTCACCGAACGCAAGCACGCCGAGGAGCAGCTCGCACACAGCGAAGCGCGCTTTCGTGCCTTGGTGCAGAACTCCAGTGATGTCGTGGCGATCGTGAACCCGACGGGCATCATCACCTATGTCAGCCCGTCGGTGACCAAGGTGCTCCATTACCAGTCCGAGGAGCTCCTGGGGGGCGATCTCTTCACCATGCTCCCCGTCGAAGAGAGCAGCAGACTCGAAGGTGACTGGGCCGCACTCCTTTCCGGGTCAACCGAGAGCTTCTCGACAGAGGTGCGCTTCGTCGACCAGCACAACCGACCGAGGGCCATCGACCTGGTGGTCACCGACCTGCGTGATGAACCTGCCGTCAATGGACTCGTCATCAACGCGCGCGACGTGACGGTCAACAGAGTGCTCGAGGACGATCTTGCCTACCAGTCCCGGCATGACACGCTGACCGGCCTCGGAAATCGAACCATGTTCGTCGAGCAACTCGGTGAGGCGCTTACCTGGACCGACGAGGACCTGGAAGCACTGGTCGTGCTGGTGGTAGATCTCGACGACTTCAAGGCGATCAACGAGCAGCTCGGACACAGTATCGGCGACCGCCTGCTCAGGATCACCGCTGATCGCCTTCGTTCATGCCTGCGCACCCATGACATCGCGGTTCGTCTCGGAAGCGATGAGTTTGCCGTTCTCCTGCACCAGTCCGCCACCGAACAGGAGGTCCTTTCGGTGACGGATCGCATTCACGCCGTCATCGCCGAACCGGTCACGATCAACGGTCACCACATTGTCGTGACCGCAAGCATCGGCGTGGCCAACGCCCGGCACCGTGAGGAGGTCCTGCCCGAGAAGCTGATGCGCAACGCGGACATGGCGCTCTACCTTGCCAAGGAGAAGGGCAAGGCGCAGAGCCAGGTCTTCGAGGAGGATCTCCGTGCCCAGGTCTTCGAACACCTGGCTCTGCGCAGTGCGCTGGAGGGCGCCATCAGCAACCACCAACTCGTACTCCACTACCAACCGATCGTGTCACTGACGACCCTCGATATCGTGGGGGTCGAGGCACTCGTGCGCTGGCAACATCCCGAACGTGGACTGCTCATGCCCGATGGCTTCATCTCACTCGCCGAGGAAACCGGTCTCGTGGTACCTCTCGGGCGGTGGGTGTTGGAGGAGGCCTGCCAACAGCTTCGTTCGTGGCAACTGGAGCTGGGAGAAGCCGCACCGTCCTCGGTGGCGGTCAATGTCGCGGCGGGGCAGTTGGACGAGACATTTGCGGCCGATGTCCTCGATGCCCTTGATCGATTCGGCCTCGAACCGACGTGTCTCCACCTGGAGGTCACCGAACGCACCATGGTCGACGGGACGAACAACGAGCAGACCCTGAGGGATCTGCGAACGGCTGGGGTCATGGTGGGTGTCGACGACTTCGGGACCGGGTATTCCTCTCTCGGCTACCTGCAGCAATTTCCCTTCGACGTGATCAAGATCGACAAGAGCTTCGTTCACGCATTGCAGGGACCGGCGCCCGATCTGCGGTTGATCACCTCGATCATCGAGCTTGCGCACCAGATGCGCGCCCATCCTCTGGCCGAGGGCATCGAGACACCCGAGCAGCTCGAAATCCTCCAGGGACTCGGTTGTGTCCTCGGTCAGGGTTACCTCTTCGCCCGACCCATGCCGGTCAACCTGTTGGACCTGACCTTGACCGGTAAGACGCCCTCCCGCCATGTGCGAGACGTGGGAACCATCCAATCGGACAACCACAACTGAGACACCCCCTACCGGACAACCGGACCGGAGGTCCTCGGGGCTCGAACCCTAACGGCTGGGACTGAGGCGAGCGGGCACCGCGTCACGGGCCGCATCGAGGACGGTGGAGGGCAACACACCGAGGGTGACGGTGACGGCAAGGGCGAGCCCCAGCGCCAGTCCGGCTGCTGCAGGGATCTGAACGCGCCTGGTGCCCTCTTCCGCCATCTCCTCGTCGTCACCGAGGTACATCGCCACGATCACCCGCAGGTAGGCGAACGCCCCGACCACCGAGGTGAGCATCGCAACCATCGCAAGGGCATAACTCTCGGAGGCGACCGCTGCACCGATGACCGAGAACTTGGCCATGAAGCCCGACGTCAGGGGTACCCCCGTCTGGCCCAGAAGAAAGACGGCGAACACGAGCGCGAGGCCGGGTCGACGTTTCGACAGTCCCCGAAACCGGTCGAGGTCCACGCCGACGTCGCCCTGTCGTGCGACGAGACTGACCACGCCAAAGGCCCCCAGGGCCATGAAGGAATAAGCGAACAGATAGAACAAGGCGCCGGCGGTTCCCCGGTCGGATGCAGCCTGCACGCCGATCAGGATGAACCCCGCGTGGCTGATCGAGCTGTAGGCAAGCATCCGCTTCACATCGGTCTGAACGATGGCCATCGCGGGTCCGACCACCAGGGTGAGCATCGCGAGAACCCACATGACCGGCCGCCAATCCTGAGCCTGAACCGACAGCGCCGAGACGATCACCCGCAGGAGCGCAGCAAATCCGGCAACCTTGACCCCGGAGGCCATGAAAGCCGTCACCGGAGTCGGCGCGCCCTGGTAGACGTCGGGAACCCAGCTCTGGAAGGGCACCACCCCGATCTTGAAGCCGAAGCCCACGATCAACATGGCCATGCCGCCGAGCAGCAGACCCTGTTCACTCGGTACGTCACGAGCCAGGAAACCGGCGATCTCGCCGAGATTCGTCGAACCGGTCGCGCCGTAGACCAACGCGATGCCGTACAACAGGAAGGCCGAGGCAAAGGCGCCGAGGAGGAAGTACTTCATCGCCGACTCCTGCGACTCGCGACGGTCGCCCTGGAAGCCTGCAAGCACGTACAGCGCTATCGAAAGCACCTCCAGGCCGAGGAACATGACGATGAGGTCGTTGGCCAGCGCCATCATCACCCCGCCCGATGCCGAGAGCAGCACGAGCACCGAGAACTCCGCCGCGCCGAGGCCTTCTCGACGCAGATAGCCATCGGCGAGGAGAGCGACCAGGACCACAGTGATGGCCAGGAGCGCGGTCACCAACACGGAGAATCCATCGAGGGTGATCGCGCCGGCAACCGCCATGTAAGGGCCCCGATCGGGGTCGGTCACGCGATCCCACGAACCCAAAGAGGCGACTGCCGCGCCGGCGGCAACGGCCACCGTGGTGACCGTGAAGAACCCGACGGGCAACGTCCGCGGCACGAGAGCGGTGACCACCAGCAGGGCCAGTGCTCCGACGATGAGGATGAGAAGCGGGGTGAGCGCCGACCAGGCCACCTCAGGCACAGCGAAAGGGGCGTCGGTCGGGACGCCGAGTTGGGCGAACATGCCGGCGATCATCGGCCGTTTCCTCCCATGCGTTCATGCAGGGTGCGCTCGGACACCGAGGCGCCTGTCGGCCTTGTGGACTCCGCTGCCGGGCGATCGAAATCACTGTTGTCCTCAACGTGGCTGATCAATCGCTCCACGGCCGGCTCAATCCGTTCGAGCATCGGCTTGGGATACACGCCCAGGCCCACGATCGCCACCAGGAGCGGAGCCAGCACGAAACCCTCCCGCCAGGTGAGGTCGGGCATCGTGGCATTCTCCCCCTCGGGCTCGCCGTGGAACACCCGCTGATAGGCCCACAGCAGATACAGCGCCGCAAGGATCACCCCACTGGCTGCTGCGATGGCCCACCAACGGCGGGTCAGGAAACTGCCGATCAGAATGAGGAACTCGCCGACGAAACCGTTCAGGCCGGGCAGACCGATGGAGCTGAACATCACCACCGTGAACACGACGGCGAGGACCGGCGCTGCCTTCTGCAGGCCGTGCAACTCGGAGATCTCTCGAGTGTGTCGCCGCTCATAGATCATGCCGACCAACAGGAACAGTGCTCCCGTCGAAATTCCGTGGTTGACCATCTGCAGAATGCCGCCCTCGAGTCCCTGCGTGGTGAAGGCGAAGGTCCC
The DNA here is from genome assembly GCA_016178435.1 of Actinomycetota bacterium. Classification (GTDB taxonomy): domain Bacteria; phylum Actinomycetota; class Acidimicrobiia; order Acidimicrobiales; family CADCSY01; genus JACOTK01. Next base: position 2,055 of record JACOTK010000067.1, on the reverse strand, counting down.
GAGGACGATGAAACCCAAGTGGGCGACCGACGAGTAGGCCACGAGCCGTTTCAGGTCGCGTTGCATCGCTGCGACCACTGCCCCGTAGATGATGCCGATGACACCAAGGGTGACGAGCAGAGGCGCGAAATGCGATGCCGCCTCGGGGAACAGATACAGGCCGAAACGCAGTAGTCCGTAGGTGCCGAGCTTGAGCATGACGCCCGCGAGGATGACCGACGCTCCCGTCGGCGCCTGGGTATGGGCATCGGGCAGCCACGTGTGCAACGGGAAGATCGGGACCTTGACGGCGAATGCCAGGGCGAATGCCAGAAAGAGCCAACGCGCCGTTCCCTCTGCCACCGACTGGGAATCAGCGAGGGTGACGAGATCGAAGGTGAGAACGCCGGTGGCCTTCTGGTGAAGGAAAACCAGGGTCAGGATGCCAACCAGCATCAGTGCGGACCCGGCCATGGTGAAGAGAAAGAACTTCAGCGCCGCGTAGACACGCTCGCTGTAGCCCCAGCCGCCGATCAGGAAGTACATCGGCACAAGCACGATCTCGAAGGCCACGAAGAACAGGAAGAGATCCAGCGACAGAAAGACGCCCATGCAGCCGGCTTCGAGCAGAAGCAACCACGCCGTGTAGGGCTTCGGATCGTGGTGCGGGGTCACACCCACCATCACCAACGGAAACAGCAGTCCGGTCAGGATCACCAGGAACAAGGAGATGCCGTCAACGCCGAGATGCCACGAGATCCCGAGTTGCTCGATCCAGATGTGTTGCGTCGTGAACTGGAACCCGGCATCGGCCGCGTCGAACTGCGTCAACAGGTAGAGGCCGATCGCTCCAACCGAAACCGTCGTCAGCAGCCCGATCAGGCGGGCGAGTTCGCCGCGCCCGCGCGGTGCGATCGCGACAAGAAGAGCGCCGATCACCGGGAGCACCACCAGGCCGGTGAGCAGTGGAAAGCCGGTCCCGCCGGCCGCATCGCCCGTGGTTTCCGTGGCAAGGGTTGACAGCACCGGAAGCACGTTCACGAGCCCATCCTCAGAAAGAAGAAACCGAGCAGGAGCGCAGCGCCACCTGCCATGCCGAGCGCATACTGACGCACGTTCCCGGTCTGAACCTGCCGCAGTTGGGTCCCTGCCTCGCGTACGGCCACGGCCACACCGTTGACCGCCCCGTCGACAACCTCGCGATCCACGTCTGCCGCAGCTTGCGCGATGGCACGGCCCGGGCCGCCGAAGAACGCCGCCATGCCCTCGTCGACCAACCAGGCCCGGCGCAATAGCTCCGGCTCGATGCCCTCGACAGGTTTGGCCCCACGCAGGTAGAACGCACGGGCTGCAAGGATGCCCACCACGGATCCGATCACCGCAAGGGCCCCCAGAGTCACCTGCCCCGCTCCGCTGATGTCCAGCTCGTGAACATGCCCGAGGAAGATGGGATCGAGGAAGTGCTCGAGGGTGAGGACCCCCGGCAGATTCAAACCCCCTGCCAGGGCGGCGGCAATGGCAAGGACCACCAACGGCACCCACATCAGCAACGGTGACTCGTGGGGCGCCGACGCATGACCGTCGTGGTTGGTATGCGTGTCCTCGGCGCCTTCGTGCACCTCGGGCGCCCGAGCGCCGAGGTCACCGTAGAACACCATGAAGACCATGCGACTCATGTAGTAGGCGGTCAGAACGGCCGTCACCAGGCCGATGACCCAGAGCGCAGGACTCTTGTCGAACGCCGCGGCAAGAATCTCGTCCTTCGACCAGAACCCGGCAAAGGGTGGGACGCCCGCGATCGCCAACCAACCGACGATGAACGTGGCTCCGGTGATCGGCATCAGCTTGCGCAGCCCGCCCATGAAACGCATGTCCTGCTCGTGATCCATGCCGTGGATCACCGAGCCCGCACCCAGGAATAGCAAGGCCTTGAAGAAAGCATGGGTCACCATATGGAAGATGGCGGCCACATAAGCGCCCGAGCCGACGGCGAGGAACATGAACCCCAGTTGCGACACCGTGGAGTAGGCAAGAACCTTCTTGATGTCCCGCTGGGAAACCGCACAGGTGGCTGCG
>JACOTK010000165.1 GCA_016178435.1 Actinomycetota bacterium | reverse complement strand
GGACAGTGGTTGCTCCGACGACATCGGCAGGCCTGGCTCCCGAGGCCGTCTCGAGCACCCCGATATCCGAGGTGAAGGTTCGTCTCACCGAGGTGGGCCGCTTCGAGGAGCCGGTGGCCATTGTTGCGAGACATGGGCATGACGCGCTCTATGTCGCCGAACGAGCCGGTCGCGTCCGGGTGCTCAGCGGCGGAGAGGTGCTCAAGGCGCCCCTCGTGGACCTTGCGGGTGAAACCACGACCGAGGGTGAGCGTGGGCTTCTGGGTCTCGCGTTCTCCCCCGAAGGCGATCGGCTGTACCTGAGCTTCACCGACCGTCGTGGCAACAGTCGCCTCGACGAGCTCACGATGGGTGTTGGGATCGATGACATCGACCTCGGGTCACGGCGCACGCTGCTCGAGGTGGATCAACCCTTTCAGAACCACAACGGCGGACACGTCGTGTTCGGGCCCGACGCGATGTTGTACCTCGGGCTCGGTGATGGCGGCGGCTCGGGCGATCCCGAGCAGCGGGCACAGAACACCGAAGAGCTTCTCGGCAAGATCCTCCGCATCGACCCGCACCGCCGGGGCGACGCGCCTTACGGGATTCCCGCCGACAACCCGTTCGTCGACGATCCCCGACATCCGGGTGCGCGAGGCGAGATCTGGGCATACGGATTGCGCAACCCCTGGCGGTTCTCGTTCGATCGGGCCAATGGCGATCTGTGGATCGGTGATGTCGGCCAGGACACCGTCGAGGAAGTCGACCGGCTCAGGAGCGGCGCATCCGGAGGAGCCAATCTCGGCTGGGATCGCCTGGAGGGCACCCATCATTTCGAGGGTTCCCCGCCGTCGAACGCCGTGGCTCCGGTTCACGAATACGGACGTTCGGTTGGCCAGGCTGTCACGGGGGGCATCGTCTATCGGGGAAACAGGATTGCCGGGTTGGGGGGTCGCTATGTCTTCGGAGACCTCAACACGGCGCGACTCTGGGCGCTGGACCCTGGGGATGTCCCCGAGATGGAGCGACATGACCTGGGCGTCGGGGTGGCGGAGGGGACCCTTGTGTCCTTCGGCGAGGATGCCGCCGGCGAGCTGTACGTGGTTTCCATCGGCGGTCCGATCCATCGGTTGGACCCGGCCGGGTGAGCCTGTCCTGCCCGTCGGGTTGCCCTCCCGACTGGGTCGGCTCCGAGGAATGCCGTAACCTACCGTCAGGCTTTGGGTCAAAGGTAGAAACGGTGAGCCTCTCTACCGTGGCTGATCTGCCGATAGTGTTCTTACAACTCCCATCGACCTCACTCTGGAGTGCCAGTGCCCAATCATGGTCTTGACCGCTTGGCCGACGAGCGCGTCAACTGGATCCACTCGATCCCGTTCTTCCTGATTCACCTGCTTCCATTTCTTGCCTACTTCACCGGCATCTCGACCCGTGCGGTCGTTCTGGGTCTGGCACTCTTCTGGATCAGGATCTTCTTCGTCACCGCCGGTTATCACCGTTACTTCGCCCACCGCAGTTACAAGCTGGCTCGAGTGCCGCAGTTTCTTTTGGCCTTCGGGACGACGACCACCGCGCAAAAGGGTCCCCTGTGGTGGGCCGCCCATCATCGTTCACATCACCGGAACTCCGACACGGAGGACGATGTGCACTCCCCGCAGAAGGGGTTCTGGTGGAGCCACGTGGGCTGGATCCTCTCGAACAAGTACAAGGACACCGACTACGCCGGCATCAAGGATTTTGCGCGCTTTCCCGAACTGCGGTTCATCGACCGTCAGAACTGGATCGGCCCCTGGTTCCTGGGCATCGCGAGCTTTCTCATCGCGGGCTGGGACGGGCTTCTCATCGGCTTCTTCGCATCGACGGTTCTGGTGTGGCATGCGACCTTTTCGATCAATTCACTCGCCCATGTCATGGGTCGTCGTCGGTATGCCACGACCGACACCAGCCGCAATTCGCTGTTGTTGGCGTTGCTCACTTGGGGCGAAGGGTGGCACAACAACCATCACTACTACCAGGCATCGGCTCGCCAGGGCTTCTTCTGGTGGGAGCTGGACCTGACTTACTACGTCCTGAAGATGGGGAGCTGGGTTGGTCTCGTCAAGGACCTGAAGGTGCCCACGGCGCAGATCAAGGCTGCCGGCCGAGTCAAGCACGGCTCCTTTGATCTCGGCATGTTCCGTGCCCATTGGGCCAAGGCCAACGCTGCGGTGGTGGCGTCGAAGGCAGCGCTGAGCCACAGTGTGGGCGATCACCGGGTGCATCTTGGTGACGCGGTCGACGTTGCCCGTGAAAGCCTCGACGGGGTGGTGCTGTCCACGTTGCACCGGGCCGAGGAGTTGTCGAAGCTGACCAAGCAGTCCACCCGCCTGGGGCTCACCGACTGAAGCATCCGCTGCCGGCGAGTAATCTCGCTTCGATGAGCACGACGACCTTGATTCTTCTGCGACACGGGCAGAGTCTGTGGAACGAGCAAAACCTCTTCACCGGGTGGGTCGACGTCGACCTCACCGCCAAGGGTGAGGACGAGGCTCGTGCCGCAGGCTGCATGTTGGCCGACGAGAACCTCTTGCCCGATGTCGTCCACACTTCGTTGCAGCGTCGGGCCATTCGAACGGCGAACCTGGCCCTCGAGGCCCTGGATCGACTCTGGATACCCCAGCATCGCCATTGGCGACTGAACGAGCGCCACTACGGTGATCTCCAGGGTCGCAACAAGTCGGAGACCGCCGCGCTCTACGGTGACGATCAGGTCCTGATCTGGCGTCGGAGCTATGACGTGCCCCCTCCGGCGCTCGAGGTCTCGGACGAGCGTCACCCGTCCCATGACTCGCGCTATGCCTTGCTCGCCCCCGATCTCCTGCCTGCGACGGAGTGCCTGAAGGACGTCGTGGAGCGCATGTTGCCCTACTGGTACGACGCGATCGTCGGTGACCTTCGGCTCGGCCGGACAGTCCTGGTCGCCGCACACGGCAACAGCCTGCGGGCGCTGGTGAAGCACCTCGACAACATCGGTGACGATGCGATCACCGACTTGAACATCCCCACGGGCATTCCGCTGGTCTACGAGCTCGATGCACGGCTCCACCCTGTGCGCTCCCGCTATCTGGGTGATCCGGAGGCAGCAAAGGCAGCTGCTGCTGCGGTCGCCGGTCAGGCGTCAAGCGCCTGACGCCTGACGCCTGACGCCAGGGAAATCATCCCTGGAACAAGGCACAATGCACAGGAAAAAGAGAAAAGCCCGGGGGGCCGCCCGGGCTTTTCTCCTGTTGCGATCAGGTGTCTCAGTGGATCGAGGGCACACCTTGTGGTGAGCTGCTCGAGACACCGAAGTGGGTCCCGCTGAACTCGGGGTAGGCCAGGACGCCCATCTCGGGCAGGTCGAGACCGGCGACCTCGTCCTCTTCCGTCGAGCGGATGCCGCCCTTGGTGAGTGCATTCTGGATCTTGAAGAAGGTGAACGAGACGGCGCCGAAGACCACGACGATCACGGCCGCACCGATTGCCTGAGCGGCAAGCTGGTCGAGGTTGCTGATCCCGTAGAGGATGCCCGTGACGCCTCTGTCCGTGGTCGTGGTGAGGTTCCAGCCGGCGCCGTAGCTGCCATCGGCGAAGATGCCCACGGCGAGCACGCCGAAGACACCACATACACCGTGAACCGAGATGGCGCCGACCGGGTCGTCAATCTTGAACTTGTTCTCGACGATGAAGATCGACTCGATGACCAACACGCCGGCGATGACGCCGATGACCGCTGCGGCCCAGGGTTGGACGAAGGCGCAGGGCGCCGTGATGGCAACCAGCCCGGCGAGCATGCCGTTGGCCAACATGCCGGGGTCGGGCTTGCCCCGACGCAGCATGATCCATGCCATGCCGGTCACCAAACCAAAGGCAGCGGCGATACCCGTATTGACGGCAGCGACGGTGAAGCGCAGGTCGGTGGCCGCAAAGGTGCTGGCCGCGTTGAAGCCAAACCAACCGAACAACAGGATCAGGGTTCCCAACAGGGCCATGGGAATGTGGTGCCCGGGAAGAGCGCGAGCCTTGCCGTCCTTGCCGAACTTGCCGATACGGGGTCCGAGCACGATGGCTCCGGTCAGGGCTGCGATACCACCCATGGCGTGCACCACGCCGGAGCCGGCGAAGTCGACGTAGCCGAGACCCAGATCCATGCTGTTGCCGAGTTGGCTGAGCCAGCCCCCGCCCCAGGTCCATGCGCCGAACAACGGGTAGTAGATCGCTCCACAGAAGAGACCCCAACCGATGAAGGCCTTCCACTTCCACCGCTCGGCCATGGCTCCGGTGGGGATGGTCGCGGTCGTGTCCATGAAGGCGACCATGTAGAGGAAGAAGGCCAACACCGAGACGTCGTAGGCCTTTCCACCGAGAGCGAAGCCGCCCTTCCAGAGGAAGACCCAGTGCCCGGAGCCGATCAAGGCTTCGCCCACGGGTGCATCCATACCGAAGGCGCTGTAGCTGAAGCCGCCGAACATGAAGGCGAAGCCGACGAGGAAGAAGGCCACGAACCCGAGGCCGAAGATGGCGACGTTGGTCGACATCACGTGCGCCGCATGCTTTGCCCGACAAAAGCCGGTCTCGACCAGAGCGAAGCCCGCCTGCATGAAGATGACCAAGGCGGCGCCGAGCACGATCCACATCAGGTTCGTGCCGATAAAGAGGGCGTCATGTTCTTTCGGTACCGGGAAATTGGACCCGGTGGAATCGGCATAGGCCACGGAGGTCATGGCTGCCCACCCACTCACGGCCATCACGGCTGCCATGAGGGTGCGCTTCGCCCTTCGATGTCCGGTGTTCATGAATACTCCCTCTCGTTGGTTCATCTGGTCGTTCTCCTGTCTGTGCAGGCGCAGGCGCGCCATGGGCTTGTCGCCTAGATGGCGTCTGTTCCTTGCTCTCCGGTGCGAATGCGAACGGCTCGGGAGACCTCCGTCACCCAGATCTTTCCGTCACCGATCTTTCCGGTCCTCGCCGAGGCGGCAATGGTGTCGACGACCTTGTCGACATCTGCATCATCGACAAGAACTTCGACCATGGCCTTGGGCACGAAGTCGATTGTGTACTCGGTGCCTCGGTAGGTCTCGGTGTGACCACCTTGTCGACCGAAGCCCCGAACCTCGCTCACGGTCAACCCCGTGATGCCCACGCTCTTGAGCGCGTCCTTCACCGCATCGAGCGCGTGGGGCTTGATGATCGCGGTTATCAGTTGCATTGGCTGTGCCTCCTATGGCGCACTCATCCTTTCTTTCACCCATCTGTCACCTCGATGAGGTAACCCCGAGACCGAACCGTGCGGATGGTCAACCCGACGCCCTGCAGTCGTCGCCGAAGGCGGAGGACATGGACATCGAGTGCATTGCGCCCGGGCGCCCCTTGAGGCCAGCCGCTTTGCGCAAGGGTGTCCCGGCTGACAACCGTCCCTATTCGATCGAGTAGGACCTGGGTGATGCGAGCCTCAACGGGCGGGAGTGAAACCCATGCTCCACCGTGTCGCAGGACGCCGTCCTCCAACTCCAGCTTGAGGCTGACGTGCTGATCGGCACGTACCGCAAGGGCACGGGTTCGGAGTTGCAGATCGATGTCGTCGACCGGCATGCGCATCCAATCCTCGAGGCAGTCGGTCGACTCGGGCGGAACGCCTCCCGGCTCGATCAGGAGGAGACGGGGCAGCTGCTGGACGCGGAGACGCTCGAGGCGGTTGCGCTCGGATGGCCAGCGGAGCAGGACGACGTTCATTAGTGGGCCAAGGTACGAAACAGCTGTTACGTGAGTATTTCCTCCTCATGAAGGATGATCGTCTCGCAGCGGGATGATTTCGGATGCGAATTGGTGGCCGAGGAAGACCGAGGGGTACTAGCGTCGGCGAAATGGCTACTTCAAAGACTGCTGAACACCTTGCCCAGGTACCTCTTTTTTCGGCTTGCTCAAAAAAGGACCTCATGCTCATCGCCAAGGCGGCTGAGGAAGTGTCGGTCAAGGCGGGCAAGGTCATCGTCGAGGAGAACAAGCCGGGTCATGAGTTCTTTCTCATCCTCGATGGGACGGCGACCGTGAGGCGGAACAACCGCAAGCTGGCCGAGCTCGGACCCGGCCAGTACTTCGGTGAGCTTGCGCTGCTCGACCGTGGACCACGCACCGCGACCGTGACGGCCGATACCGACATGACCCTTGCCGTACTCGGTCAGCGGGAGTTCGTGGGCGTCCTCGAAGGTGTTCCCGGTCTTGCCTACAAGATCCTGGCGATCATGGCCCGGCGCCTTCGGGACGCCGACACCAAGGCCGTCAGTCACTGAGGTCCCCTCCGGCTCGTCTGGCGCGGTGTGACCAACTAGCGTGGCGGGCGCTATGACGACAACAACGCAAGACTCGACAACCGAGACCACTCATGTCTCTCGGCGTCCCAAGGCCAATCAGATCGCCCTCGGCATCGGGATCGGCATGGCCGCCGTCACGGTGGCCTCGGGCATCGCCGCATCGCTGATCGGCTGGGAAACCGACTCGCCCGTTCACCGTGAAGTGTTCGGGAACGTTCCCGACGCGCTGCAGGTTGCCTTCTACACGGTGCTGCCGGTGCTCTTCGTGTGGGGGGCGTACCAGTTCTCGCGCCGGGTCGAGAACTGGCAGCGGGGCACTCCCGACAATCGCGCGACGACCAAGAAGAACGTGAAGCGCCGCGCCGAGGACTTCCGTGCCGGGGTGTACATGCAGACCCTGCTGCGCGATCGCGGGGCGGGTCTGATGCACTCGATGATCTACTTCGGGTTCCTCGTTCTGCTCGGCGTCACAACGGTTCTCGAGATCGATCATCAGCTGCCCGAGTCACTCAAGTTCCTGCACGGCGACGTCTATCAGGGCTACGCGATGGTGGGCGACGGCGCCGGCGCCATCTTCCTCTTCGGCGTGATGTGGGCGATCTACCGACGTTATGTCCAAAGGGTCTACCGGATTCGCATCAAGACCAAGCCTGAGCACGCCATCATCCTCGGCACCTTCTTTCTGATCGGGGTGACCGGCTTCGGCGCCGAAGCCTTCCGCCTCGCACTGAACGGGCGCCCGTCATTCGAGAAATGGTCGTTCATCGGTTACCCACTGTCCGGGCTGGTCGACGGCCTGGCCAACGTGGACAAGTGGCACCAGGGTTTCTGGGTGGCCCATGTGCTCTCCTTCATCCTCTTCCTCGGCATCCTGCCGACCACGATGTTGCGTCACATGTTCACGAGTCCCCTGAACATGTACCTGCGAGATCGCGAGCGCCCCAAGGGCGCAATGCGACCCATGCCGAACCTGATGGAGACCGAGCTCGAGAGCTTCGGTGCCTCAACGGTCGAGGAGCTGACGTGGAAGCAGTTGCTCGACACCGATGCCTGCACCATGTGCGGACGCTGCACGAGCGTGTGTCCTGCCCACGCGACCGGCAAGCCCCTCGACCCGCGTGAGATCGTGCTGAAGGTGGGCGAGGTCATGGCGGCAACGGCTGCCGGCAGCCCCGTCTCGCCTCCCCTGAGTCTCGTCGACGACATCACGATCTCGTCGAACTCGTTGTTCGAGCGCATCACGGCCGAGGAGATCTGGTCGTGCACGTCGTGCCGTGCGTGCGATGAGATCTGCCCGGTCAACATCGAGATCCTCGACAAGATCCTCGACATGCGTCGCTACCTGTCGCTCATGGAGTCGAACTTCCCCGCTGAGCTCGGCAATGCCTATCGCTCGATGGAGAACTCCGGGAACCCGTGGGGCATGAACCAGGGTGATCGGGCCAACTGGGCCAAGGATCTGGATGTGCCGATCGTCGACGGCACCGCTGCGCTCGATCACGAGTACCTCTACTGGGTTGGTTGTGCCGGCAGCTTCGACGACAAGAACCAGAAGGTGACGCAGGCAACGGCCAAGTTGTTGCAGCGCGCCGAGCTCGACTTCGCCATCCTCGGACCATCGGAGATGTGCACCGGCGACCCCGCCCGTCGTTCGGGCAACGAGTACATCTTCCAGATGCTCGCCATGCAGAACGTCGAGTCTCTCAACGGCATGGGGGTCAAGAAGATCATCACCCAGTGCCCCCACTGCTTCAACACCTTGTTGAACGAGTACCCCCAGCTCGGTGGCCACTATGAGGTCATCCATCACAGTCAGCTGCTGGAGTGGCTGATCGAGACGGGCAAGCTCGACATGTCCGAGGCACGTCTGGACGAGCGGGTCACCTACCACGACTCGTGCTATCTCGGTCGTCACAACGACGTGTACCTTGCTCCTCGCAAGGTGGTCGCCTCGATCGCCGGTGTCGAGGTGGTCGAGATGGGCCGCAACGGGACCAAGGGCATGTGCTGTGGTGCCGGTGGCGCCCGGATGTGGATGGAAGAGACCATCGGCAAGAAGGTCAACGACGAGCGGGCGCAGGAGGCCATCGCGACCGGTGCCACCCGTGTCGCCACCGCCTGCCCGTTCTGTTACATCATGCTGGACGACGGCGTAAAGGGTGCGGGCAAGGACGAGACCGAGGTTCGCGTCGCCGACATCTCCATCCATCTGCTGGACGCACTCGAAAACCCGACCACAGCGCCGTCCCAGGGTTGACCTGACGGCCTGGGCGGGTCCAGACTCTTGACCACGTGGTCAAGTCATGTCCATTCGGCCATCAGGCCGCCAGCGAAAAGGAGCCATCTCATGCGCGACGCCGTGATTGTCGATGCTGTACGTACCCCACTCGGAAAGCGCCATGGAAAGCTCTCCGGTTGGCATCCCGCAGAGCTGGCCGGCGAGACGCTCAACGCGCTCGTGCAGCGCAACAATCTGGATCCAGCCCTGGTTGACGACGTGATCATGGGCTGCGTGATGCAGGTCGGCGGTCAGGCGGGCAACATCGGTCGGGCCGCTGTGCTCGCCGCCGGTTGGCCCGAAGAGGTTCCGGCGACCTCGATCGACCGCCAGTGCGGCTCGTCGCAGCAGTCCGCTCACTTCGGCGCCCAGGGCGTCATGGCCGGGGCCTATGACATCGTGGTGGCTGCCGGAGTTGAGGTGATGAGTCTCGTGCCGATGGGCGCCTCGATGATGACCCCCAACACCGGTATGCCCTTTGGCGGCGCGGTCATGCAACGCTATGCGGCCCAGGGTGGCATGGTCTCCCAGGGCATCTCGGCCGAGATGATCGCGGAGAAGTGGGGACTTACCCGTGACGACGTCGACGCCTTCGGTCTGCGCAGCCAGGACCTGGCGCAACAGGCGACGGCAGAGGGTCGGTTCGATCGGGAGATCATCCCCGTTGCCGCCATCAGCAAGGACAAGGAGTCCGGCAAGATCATCAAGCACGACGAGATGCTCTCGGTCGACGAGGGTCTGCGTCCCGGCACGAGCATGGAGACGCTGGCCAACCTGAAGGCGGCCTTCAAGCCCGATGGTGTGGTGACCGCCGGCAACTCGTCGCAGATCACCGACGGTGCATCGGCGGTGCTGATCATGAGCGAGGAAAAGGCCAACGAGCTCGGCCTGAAGCCACGCGCCCGTTTCCACAGCTTCGCACTTGCCGGTGTCGATCCCATCACCATGCTCACCGGTCCCATTCCCTCCACCCACAAGGTGCTGGAGCGCTCAGGCCTCAGCATCGATGACATCGACCTGTTCGAGGTGAACGAGGCGTTCGCGTCGGTCGTTCTCGCCTGGGAGCGTGAGCTCAAGCCCGACATGAGCAAGGTCAACGTCAATGGTGGCGCCATCGCCATGGGTCACCCGCTTGGTTGCTCGGGAGCTCGTCTCATGACGACACTCCTGTGCGAGCTCGAGCGCACCGGCGGCCGCTACGGCCTGCAGACGATGTGCGAAGGTGGCGGCATGGCCAATGCCACCATCATCGAGCGTCTGGGTTAGTCGGCTGCGGCTCGGCCGCCTCTGGACAGTACGGTAAGAGGGTGCCCTTTGTGGGCACCCTCTTTCGTGTTGGGTCGCCGGCACGATTCCCTTTGGAGGCTCCTGTGGGTTTTGTCCTCAAGTTGGCAGTTGCCCTGGTCGTGGCCTATCTGGTTCTGAAGATCGGGATCACGATGCTGCGCGGTTTCGGCCAGTCGGTCGCCGAGCCGCCGCCGCCGGGCGAGCTGCGGAAACTGCGGCTGCGCTATCGCTGCTCCTTGTGCGGTATGGAGATTCGGGTCGATCTTGCGGCATCCGAGATTCCTGAGGCGCCACGCCACTGCATGGAGGAGATGGATCAGGTGGCGGTCCTGGAATGACTTCTCGGCATTCCCCCGGTTTCCCACAGCATGTGGACAAGTCTGGGGAATGTCACACAGATGTAACTTGGTATACCGGCTGGTTACCCATTGTTCATCCCTGGCTCAGGGGTTCAGCGAAACTGGGTTGATGCCACGAAACCGCCGGTTATGAAGGCCAGGCCGAGGATCAGATAGCCGTTGCTCGTGTCACCCGGCAGCACGCCCACGTAGTTGAGAATGATGGTCACCAAGCCCAGCGCGAAGAGTCCGAACATCAGGATGGGCACGAGGCGCGAGGAGGTCCGGGTCGCCTTGGGGACCGGTGGGGTGTAGCGGCTCGACGGTGCAGGGGGTGACCCGGGTCTCGTTCCCTTCGGGGTGACCCGTCCCGTGGGGTGCTTGCCGGCTTTTGGGTTGCGCTTCGCCATGGTCATGAGATTAGAGCCTGGGTGGGGAATGCACGGTGGCAGGCGGGCCGGATGGGCACGGTATCCTCCTGATGATGGAGGCACGGGTGTTGGTCATCGACAACTACGACTCATTCGTGTACAACCTCGTTCAGTACCTGGGTGAGGCGGGTGCCACGCCCTTGGTACATCGACACGATGCGATCAATCTTGATGAGATCGCCGACCTCGCGCCCGACGGCATCCTGATCTCACCGGGTCCGGGTCGCCCTGAACAGGCCGGTCTGTCGAATGCCGTCATCGAGCGATTCGCCGGGTCGGTGCCGGTCTTCGGCGTCTGTCTCGGGCATCAGTGCATCGGCCAGGTGTACGGAGGCAACGTGATGCGGGCTCGGGAGATCATGCACGGGAAGACCTCCATGGTGCACCACTCCGGCGTCGGGGTCTTTGCCGGGTTGCCGAATCCCTTCGAGGCCACTCGTTATCACTCCCTGGTGGTCGAACGTGACGGACTTCCCGACGTGTTGGAGATCACCGCGGAGACAAAGGACGGAACGATCATGGGGTTGCGCCACCGAGACCTCAGCGTCGAGGGCGTGCAGTTCCACCCCGAGTCGATCCTCACCGTTGGCGGTCATGATCTGATCCGCAACTTCCTCGCCGGCTGCTGAGCGCCCTTTGCCGTGAGCCGGCGAGGCACTACCCGCCGGAAGGCACTACCCGCCGGAAGCCACTACGGCGTGGTGGTCGTCGTGGTCGAGGTTGTCGAGGTTGTCGAGGTTGTGGGTAGGGCGAGGACACCGACGACGATCGTGACGCGGGACCCCCGCGGGGCGACGGTGCTCGCTCCCGGCGTCTGTTCGATCACCCGGCCGTCATCGGCAGGTGAGAGGACGGTCCTATTGGTGGGGAACACGACGAAGCCGGAGCCTTCCAGTCTCGACGTCGCCTGAGCGGCTGTCAGCCCTACGACGTTGGGGACCGGTGAGGTGGACGGACCGTTGGAGACGATCAGGGTTATCGTCTCGCCCTTGGCAACCGCGGTCCCGGCGGGCGGATCGGTACGGATGACCTGTCCGGAGGGGACGGTGTCGCTCGCCTCGTCCTTGGTGGAGACCTCGAGACCGTCCTG
>JACOTK010000164.1 GCA_016178435.1 Actinomycetota bacterium | reverse complement strand
CGCGAACGCCTCGACAATCTCATCTTCGTCGTCAACTGCAATCTGCAGCGCCTCGACGGCCCGGTTCGCGGCAACGGAAAGATCATTCAGGAGCTCGAGGCCGTCTTTCGCGGCGCAGGGTGGAACGTCATCAAGACCATCTGGGGCACCAAGTGGGACGAGCTGCTGGCTCGGGACGTCGACGGCGTGCTCCTGGACAAGATGAACACCACCGTGGACGGGCAGTTTCAGAAGTACTCGGTTGAATCCGGGGCCTACATCCGCGATCACTTCTTCGGCCCCGACCCGAGACTGCGCAAGATGGTGGAGCACCTGAGCGACGAGGATCTCCGCAACCTGCCCCGTGGCGGCCACGACTACCGCAAGCTCTATGCCGCCTACAAGGCGGCCGTCGAGCACGAGGGAACCCCGACCGTCATCCTGGCGAAGACCATCAAGGGCTGGACGCTCGGCCCCGATGTCGAAGGACGAAACGCGACCCACCAGATCAAGAAGATGGAGACCGCCCAGATCAAGGCATTTCGCGACCGACTCTTCCTCGAGGAGGAGGTGCCCGACGGCGCCCTGGAGGCAGACCTCCCGCCGTATTTCCGTCCCCCTGCCGACAGCCCCGAGTATCAGTACATGGTGGAGCGGCGTCGCTCACTGGGAGGCAGCATTCCACGACGGACGGTGCGCGGCCGTCAGGCGGCCGGCCTCCCCGACCCCAAGGCCTTCGTCGAGTTTCGCGACGGCTCCAAGGGCCAGGAGGTCTCGACGACCATGGTCTTCGCCCGCATGCTCCGCAACCTCATCCGCGACGAATCCATCGGACGGCGCGTCGTGCCCATCATTCCCGATGAGGCTCGCACCTTCGGTCTCGACGGCCTCTTTCGTGAGATCGGCATCTATGCGGCGCTCGGCCAGGTGTACGAGCCGGTGGATGCCGATCTGCTCCTCACCTACCGGGAATCGCAATCGGGCCAGATCCTCGAGGAGGGAATCACCGAGGCGGGAGCGATGGCGAGCTTCATCGCCGCGGCGACGGCCTATGCCACCCACGGGACCACGATGGTGCCGTTCTACATCTTCTACTCCATGTTCGGTTTCCAGCGGGTGGGTGATCTCGTCTGGAGCCTCGGCGACCAACGAGGGCGGGGGTTCCTGCTCGGAGCGACGGCCGGGCGTACCACGCTCAACGGTGAGGGCCTGCAGCACGAGGACGGCCACAGCCTGGTTCTGGCATCCACGCTTCCGAACTGCGCTGCGTACGACCCCGCCTTTGCCTATGAGTTGGCGACCCTCGTCGAGGACGGGTGTCGGCGCATGTTCGTCGACGGCGAGGACATCTTCTACTACCTGACGCTCTACAACGAGAACTACGTCATGCCCGCGATGCCCCCCGGTGCCGAGGAGGGGATCGTGCGGGGGCTCTACCGATTCGCCGACGCCGCCGAGGGTGGCGCCGAACGAGCCACGATCATCTTCTCGGGCACGGCCTGGCTTGCCGCACGACAGGCGCAGGCGGAGCTCGCCGAGCACTACGACGTCGGCGCCGAGCTCTGGTCGGCGACGTCCTACAAGGCCCTGCGAGAGGACGCCCTCGACGTGGAGCGCTGGAATCGCCTCCACCCGTCCCAGCCGCCGCGTGTCCCCTGGGTCACCCGCCTGCTCGGGGATGCGCAAGGCCCGGTCCTCGCCGTGACCGACTTCATGACGTCGGTCCCCGACCAGGTCAGCCGCTGGGTACCCCGCACCTATCTCGCCCTTGGAACCGACGGCTTCGGGCGAAGCGACACCCGCGAGGCGCTGCGACGGCATTTCGAGACCGACGCCGGCCACATCGTCACCGGCGTCCTGCACGAGTTGTGCTGCGAGGGCAAGGTCGGGCCCGATGTCGTCGACGACGCCATCGCCCGCTACGGCATCGACCCCTCCGCCGTGCCACCACGGCTCGCCTGAGCCTTCGCTCGGGGACGGACCCGGCACACCCTTTGTCGCATCTCGATGACGCCGCATCTCAATGACGCCGTCCCTCGATGACCCTCCTGTCCTGTCGCGCTCCCCTCGACAGCGTGGCGATGCCCTGTGCCCGCGCGGCCACTAGCGTTTGGCTCATGGCCAAGACCGCTGTACTCCCGATCACCGGCGACCCGAAGGCCGATGCCCTCTTGGTCCGCGATCCGCTGGCGCTGCTCATCGGCATGCTGCTGGACCAACAGGTGACCATGGAGTGGGCCTTTGCGGCTCCCGCCAAGCTCGCCGAGCGCCTCGGCGGAAAGCTCGACGCGGCCGGCATCGCCTCGATGTCACCCGACGCGCTCGAGGCGGTGTTCCGGGAGAAGCCCGCTCTCCATCGCTATCCGAACACGATGGCCAAGCGCACCCAATTGCTCTGCCAGGTGTTGGTGGACCAGTACGGTGGCAAGGCGGACCGTGTCTGGACCAAGGCCACCACGGGCCAGGACCTGCTGGACCGCCTGCAGGGCCTCCCCGGGTTCGGCAACGAGAAGGCCAGGATCTTCCTGGCCCTGTTGGCCAAGCGCATGGGTGTTCGTCCCCCGGGATGGGAAGCCGCAGCCGTTCCCTTCTCGGACGATCAACATCGCTCGGTCGCCGACATCGACTCACCCGATGCGCTGCAACAGGTCCGCGCGTTCAAGAAGGCGATGAAGGCTGCGGGCAAGGGCAAGGACGGGTAGCGATTGGGCGCAACCGTCATCGTCATCGTCAACGGCGACACCGTCGAAGTCCCCGAGTCGGCGACCATGAGCGATCTCTTCGCCCAACTCGATCTCGACGCCAAGTGGGTTGTGGCGGAGCACAACGGAGCACCGGTCCCCCGTGCCCGGACCGCCGCCACCATCCTGCGGGACGGCGACCGGGTGGAGTTGGTGAAAGCCGTGGCCGGTGGCTGAGGCCCGTTCCGGGTCACCTCCGATCCACCGGCTCCTCGAGGGCCGGCGGCTCTATCTCTGCACCCCCGATCGCCCCGACCTGGACGTATTCATCGGAGCCTGCATTGCCGGAGGCGTCGACGTGGTGCAACTGCGGGACAAGCACCTCGATGCCGGCCCCCTCACCCTCCGAGCCGCGCTCGCCCGCAGGGTCTGTCGAGATCTCGGCGTTCCCTTCATCATGAACGACCGCCCGGACATCGCCCTCGACGTCGAGGCCGACGGCGTGCACGTGGGCCAGGACGACGTCACCCCCGCCCTCTGTCGCCGAATCCTCGGGAACGAGGCGATCGTCGGCCTTTCCACCCACGCACCGCACGAGCTCGATGCCGCCGGCGCCGAACCGGTCGATTACGTGTCCGTGGGACCGGTGTCGGCAACTCCCACCAAGCCGGGCCGGCCGGGCACGGGCACGGATTATGTGCGTTACGCTGCCGATCGGGCGGTCCGGCCGTGCTTCATCACCGGTGGCGTCGCTCCGGACCGGATTCCGGAGCTCGTCGCCGCCGGAGCCGAGCGTTTCGTGGTGGTCCGCCTGTTGACCGAGGCCACGGACCCCACCGGGGCGGCTCGCTCACTGAGAAGGGTCATCGACGAGCGGCTCGACAACCGCTGATTCGGGCGTCCGCTCGTGAACGGGCGATTGACGTTCGATCCAGCCAAGGAGCACCGCAACGGCTCGGGGGTCGTGGCGAAGGCGATGACCGGCTCCCGAGATCATGTGCAACTCCGCGCTCCCGTGATAGTCGGCCAACAACCGGGCGTCCGACGGCGGAACGATCTCATCATCGGAACCCTGCACGAGCAGGAGCGGTCGCGGCGCCAACCGTTCGACCAGATCGATGGGGCGGATCTGCTTGAGCTCACGGACCCATTGATCGACGTTGGGTGGAAAGCCGGCATGGCGAATCACCCCGACATCGCGGGCATGCTCGAGGAACCGGCGCGGGTGCTCGACCCAATCGTCGAAGTCGGCCCGTGCAGAAAGTGCGGCAACGCCCCTCACCCGCTGGTCGTTCGCGCCGGCGCATACGGCCAGTGAACCCCCCGTGCTGGAGCCGGCAAGCCAGACCTCGTCCGCGCCCGCAGCGCCGAGGAGGTGATCGATGGCCGCATTGAGGTCATCAAGCCATCCCTGCAGGGAGAAGTCGCCCTCGGAGGCGCCGGTGCCGCGAAAGTTGAAGGTGAGCACCGTCCAGCCGGTCTCACCGGCAATACGGTCGGCGAGCTCGGGATAGGTGCGAGCGGCGTTCTCGGCATGGCCGAGACCCACCGGGAACCCATGGCACAGGACCAGCCCGGGGCGAGCGGACAACGCCGCACGAGCCGTCGGCTCGCTGAGGTGGGCTGCGAGACGAAGGCCGTTGCTCTCGATGATGTCATGCACCGCGAAGGCCCCACCGTCTCATGGCACGCGGGCTTCGTTACGCAGCGTCGCTCGATGCGCAGTGGGGACACGGTCTGTAGGAACGATTGCGAGCCTCGACCAGCGTGTCGGGCCCGAAACAGATGAAGGTCTCGGCTTCCATCAACTCGTCGATACCACAGGCGTCCTGTGCGTTGTCGAGGTCATGCACACGCTGGACGCGCTTGTCGCCCACCCAACGAAAATGCTCAAACTTGATCGGTCGGGACATGGTCGCAAGTTAGCAGAATCGCGCTCATGGAGAGCCAAGGCGATGGACCGAAACGGCGTAGTCACCCCCTGGAACGAACACCTCGCGATCCCAGGTCGACCAGCGCTCGACGAGCGTTAATCCGACCTCCGAGGCGCAACGGTCATAGGCATCGAGTGTCAATCGCCCTTCCTGCAACTGGAACCCCGCGATCAGTCGGCCGCCGGTGCGCAGATGCCGCGCCATGTTGGCCAGGACAGCGCCCTCCGTTCCCTCTGCCAGGAAGATCATCACGTTTCCGGCCAGGACGATGGCGTCAAAACAACGACGCCTGCCGGTCCCGGCCTGCTCGACCTCGATCTCGGACAGATCACCCTGCAACCAGGTCTGCTCGGGCGCCTTGGCCCGGGCCGACTCCAACATCGCCGGGTCCAGATCGACGCCCACGACGTCGACGCCACGTCGATGCAACTCGATGGCCACCCTCCCGGTGCCACAGCCCGCATCGAGGACCGATCCGAAGCCGAAGGACTCGACGAATGCGGCCTCGCCGTGCATGTCCCGGCCCGTTGCCGCGAGTCGGGCAAATTGGTCGTCGTACTCGCGTCCCCGAGCCGATCCTTCCTCAAGCCAACGGTTCGCGGCCATCTCAGATCGCCTGAGGCGGGCCGGCAGCACCGATGGCCTGGAGGTAGGCGACCTGGACCTCGAGCACGACGCGAACGTGCTCCTCGGCGATGTCCAACCCGGTCTCGCCCACCGTCGCCATGATCGCCGAGACGGCATCGTCGTCGCCCACGATCAGCAGATCACCGACCGACCGTTGGTCGTCGCTCGCCTGTTCAGGCTCGTCCTCGTCACCACGGCTGCTCTCGGGCCCGAGATCGGCGGCGGCCGACGTCGCCTCACGGTTGAGCTCGTG
>JACOTK010000163.1 GCA_016178435.1 Actinomycetota bacterium | reverse complement strand
TGACGTCCGCAGCGGGCCCCCGGGCGAGCATTGCGTCCTCCATCTCGGCTGCCGACTCGACGCGGACGACCTCCACCCCGCTTGCGACCGGCAACGACGCGGTTGTCCCGAGCACCACCGACGCCCCTCGCCGGGCAGCCTCGTCGGCGAGGGCATGGCCCTGCTTGCCCGCCGAACGGTTCCCCATGAACCGGACGGGATCGATCGCCTCGCGGGTGCCGCCCGCACTGACCAGAACCGACAGCCCGGCAAGGTCCTGTGGTCCGACGACGGCGGCCAAGACGTCGTCGCAGACGCTCACGATGTCGGCGATCTCGGCCAGTCGACCCATGCCCACATCACCGCCCGCAAGATGACCGGCGACCGGATCGATCACCCGCACGCCGCGCCCGCGCAACAGCGCGACGTTGGCCTGCACCGCCGGCTGCTCCCACATCTCGGTGTGCATGGCCGGACAAACCACCACCGGCGCCCGGGTCGCCAGCAACGTCGCCACCAGGAGGTCGTCGGAGATGCCCATGGCATAGGCGCCCAGCACGCGAGCAGTCGCAGGCGCCACGACGATGAGGTCTGCCGACTGGCCCAGGTGCGTGTGCGGACTGGGCTCGGGGCTGTCCCACAGGGTGACACGCGCCGGCTCGGAAGCCAGGGCGGAAAAGGTCGCCTGCGTGACGAAATGCAGCGAATCGGGCGTCAGCACGGGGCTGACGAAGGCACCGGCGTCAACCAGTCGGCGGCACAGCTCGACCGACTTGTAAGCAGCGATGCCGCCCGAAACGCCGAGAACGACACGGCGGCCGGCCAACATGGGTTTACTCGGAGATGGTCTCGTCGTCGGCGGTGTCCTCGCCGACCTCGGCTGCAACGACCTCGGCTGCATCTTCCGGTTCCTCGTCCTGGGTGAGCTCGAAGGTGATCTTGTGTGCGGCGATCTCCTCGAAGGCGATCGACAACGGCTTTGCGGCCGTCGAGATCACCTGGGGTGGGATCAACGAACCCAGGCCGTCACCGAGATGGTTGAAGTAGGCGTTCACCTCACGGGCACGGGTCGCCGCAAGCGTGACGAGCATGAACTTCGAGCCGGCCAGCTCGAGAAGGGTCTCGATGGGCGGGTTCATCATGGTGTCTTCTTGCCACGGCATCGTCACAGCCTATCAGGGTCAAGGCGGGCAACGGTTCCCGCTCCGGGTCGGACCGGCCGGGTGCGAGCGAAATCGGACCGACCGATCCCGACCCGAGGGGATCAGAGCTGCAGATCCGGACACCTCAGGACCGCCGACGTGCCTCGATCATGGCGCGGATCTCGCCCACGGCTCGTTCGAGATCGTCGTTCACCACCATGATCGCACCGAGCGCGGCGGCGGCCTCCGCCTCCTCGGCAGCCTTGGCGACCCGACGGGCCACGACCTCCTCCGACTCACCACGACCCCGTAGTCGTCGCTCCTGTTCCTCGACCGAGGGTGGGGCGACAAAGATGACCAGCGCGTCGGGGTCGAGCTCTCGGACCTGACGGGCGCCCTGAACCTCGATCTCCAGGAGCACGTCGTGTCCCGGAGGGGGATCCGGCCGCGGCGTGCCGTAGAGGTTGCCCAGGAACGACGCCCATTCCAGGAAGCCGCCGGCCTCCACGCGGGACTCGAAACGAGCACGATCGACGAAGACGTAGGCGTCCGGGGACTCGCCCTCACGCCTCGCTCGAGTGGTCCAGGAACGGCTCAGCCAGAGCAGTTCGTCGGTGGCGAGAAGGCGCTGGACGATCGTGCCCTTCCCGACCCCGCCTGGGCCGCAGAGTACGACGATCAGGAGCCGGAGAGCTTCTCGAGGAGCTTCTTGTGCTGGTTCTCACCCAAGCCCTGGAGGCGACGGGTCTCACTGATGCCCAACTCCTCCATCAGGCGCCGGGCCTTGACCTTGCCCAGGCCGGGAAGCGACTCGAGCACGGTGAGAACCTTCATCTTGCCGAGACCCGAATCGGCAGAGGCCTCTGCGCACAGCTCCGCGAACGTGATGGAGCCCATCTTCAGCCTGTTCTTCATCTCGGCGCGCCGCCGACGCACCTCGGTGGCCTTTTGCAGGGCAGCCTGACGCTGTTCGGAAGAAAGACTCGGAGGTAGCGACATGCCCTTGACCCTAGCGCGACCGATCCTGCTCGCGGGCGACCGCCGGACGCTCTCCCGTGAGCGCTCCCCCGAGGTGCGCCACGAGGACCTCCGCCGCCTTCATGGGGTCCGGAGCGTGGGTCACCATCCGTCCGATCACCAGGACGTCGGCACCCGCGGTCAGTGCATCGAGGGGAGTCGTGGGACGTGCCTGATCGTGGGTCTCGCCTCCCGGCAGGCGGGTGCCCGGAACCACGAGCACCTGGTCCGGGGCCCGGAGGCGCACCTCCACGAGATCGGCGCCGGCACAGACCAGACCGTCACAGCCCGCGTCGAGCACCATGTCCACGCGTTCGTTCAGCAACTCCGTCGTCACGTCGGCCTCGCTCGTGAGCACGGTCACGCCGAGCGCATCCGGTGTCGGCAGGCCTGCCCGGTCGGCACCGGCATGAAACCCCTCGACGCCGGCGCGCAGCATCACCACGCCACCTGCGGCGTGCATGGTGAGGAAGCGAGCGCCGAGCGAGCCCGCGACCGTTGCCGCCTTTGCCACCGTGGTGGGAATGTCGTGGAGCTTCAGATCCAGGAACACGTCGTAACCCAGGTCTCGAAAGCCTGCCACAGCATCGGGGCCGACGGCGGTGAAGAGCTCGAGGCCGACCTTCGCCACCGAGAAGAACGGTTGGAGCCGTCGGGCAAGACGCTCGGCGACCACCAGGTCGTCCATGTCAAGGGCGAGGGCGAGCATCGATCGCAGGACGGCGGCTTCGTCCATCCCCAATCCAGGCTCCCCGAGACCCCTCGTCATGGCCGTTCTCCCCGATCTCGGTGCACGGCCCCGATGAGCTCCTTCACGCCGGCCACCCCATGACGTCGACACCAGGTCTCGATGCCCTCGATGACCCGCCGGCATGCCCGCGGATCGGCAAAGGTCGCGGTGCCCACCTGGATCGCCGATGCCCCGGCCAACAGGAGCTCCACCGCATCATCACCCGACGCGACGCCACCCACCCCGATGATCGGCAGGCCGGGCAGAGCGGCATGCACATCGTGGACGGCACGCACGGCGACGGGACGGATGGCCGGCCCGGACAGGCCGCCGCCGGCGCCGGCCGAACCGAGTCGGTAGCGGCGCGTCCCCGGGTCGATCGCCATGGCCATGACGGTATTGATGAGGGTGACGGCCTCGGCGCCTCCCCGTTGGGCCGCCTCGGCGATCGGAACCAGATCGCCGACGTTGGGACTCAGCTTCGCCCAACGGGGCCGCCGACACGACGCCGTCGCCGACAGCGCCTCCTCGGTGGCCATCGAGGAGTGGGCGAACATGCGCCGTCGGTCCTCGACGTTCGGACAGCTCACATTCACCTCCACGGCAACGACCGCCGGGGGCGCCTCGGCCAGGAGAGCCGCCGCCCTTGCGTAGTCGTCGACGGTCGAGCCCCAGATGCTCACCACCACCCTTGCGCCGCTCGCCACCAGGGCGGGAAGGCTGTCACACATCCATGCCTCGATGCCGGGACCCTGAAGCCCGACGCTGTTGAGCATGCCCGCCGGGGTCTCGTGCACCCGCGGGGCGGGATTGCCCGACCATGGCTCGACCCGCAGCGACTTCACCACCACCGCCCCCAGCGACGAGAGGTCGAGCCAGGGCGCCAACTCGACACCGTGGCCTGCGGTTCCCGAAGCGGTCATGACCGGGTTGACAAACGAGAGCGAGCCGACGGAGGTGGTGAGATCGACGTCCGGACCCCTGGTCATGACAGCTCGAGCTGCTCGCCCCGGCCGGCCTGGTGGTGCTCCTGCAGGGTGCGAACATCGAGCCCGTGCTCGGCCCAGTCGGCGATGCCCTGCGCGGCCGCCAGCCCGGCAGCCACCGTCGTCAGGCACGGCACGCGATAGAGGCCCGCTGCCGAGCGAATGTCGTGCCCGTCCGAACGCGGACCGCTTCCCCGAGGGGTGTTGATGACCAGGTTCACCTTGGTCGTCGCCAGGAGCTCCACGGCCGTCGGCAGGGTTGTGTCACCATCGGTGAGCTTGCCGACCACCGTGTCCACCGCGACACCGTTGGCCTCGAGGTGGGCGGCGGTGCCTGCCGTTGCCGCGATGGTGAAGCCGAGATCGGCCAGCCGACGAGCCACGACCAGACCGCCCGGCTTGTCCCGATCGGCGAGCGACAGGAAGATCGATCCGGAGACGGGAAGACGATCGCCTGCGGCCATCTGGCATTTCGCGAACGCAAGGCCGAAGGTCCGATCGATGCCCATGACCTCGCCCGTGGATCGCATCTCGGGGCCGAGCACGGTATCGGCGTCGGGGAAACGACTGAACGGCAGCACGGCTTCCTTCACCGCAACGTGGCCCGCGGTGATCGGCGGACGCAACAGACCCTCGACGCGGAGCTCGGCAAGGGTGGCCCCGAGCATGACTCGTGCCGCGACCTTCACCAGCGGCACGCCGGTGGCCTTGGCCACGAACGGAACGGTTCGACTCGCCCGTGGGTTGGCCTCGATCACAAAGACCTGACCCTCCCGAACCGCGAACTGCACGTTGATGAGGCCCACCACCTCGAGGGCCTCGGCAATCGCTCCGACGTATCCCTCGATCACACTCACCGCCGCGGCGGAAAGCGTCGGCGGCGGGATGGCGCACGCACTGTCGCCCGAGTGCACCCCTGCCTCCTCCACGTGCTCCATCACGCCGCCGATCAACACCTCACCTGTCGCATCCCGCACGGCATCGACATCGACCTCGGTGGCATCCTCGAGGAAGCGATCGACGAGCACGGGGCGTTCGGCCGAAAGCCCGCCCTCCCTGCCGAGCGATCCGAACCCACTCAGCTCGTCCATCGCCCGACGCAGATGATCATCGTCGTAGACGATCGTCATCGCACGACCTCCCAGCACGTAGCTCGGCCGCACGAGAGCGGGGTAACCGATGCGTGCGGTGATGGCCAGCGCCTCGTCGATCGCCACGGCCGTTCCTCCGGCGGGCTGGGGGATCTCGAGCCGAGCGCACAACGAGCTCCAGTGCTCACGGTCCTCGGCCAGGTCGATCGACGCCGCCGAGGTCCCGAGCACCAGATGCTCGGGCAACAGGCCCGCCAACTTCAGCGGCGTCTGACCACCGAGTGCCACGATGACCCCGAGGAGCTCGCCCGAACGTGATTCCGCCTCGATCACGTTGAGCACGTCCTCCTCGGTGAGCGGCTCGAAGTACAGACGGTCCGAGGTGTCGTAGTCGGTCGAGACGGTCTCCGGGTTGCAGTTGATCATCACCGTCTCGTAGCCCGCATCGCGAAGAGCAAAGCTCGCGTGCACGCAGCAGTAGTCGAACTCGATCCCCTGGCCGATGCGATTCGGACCCGAACCGAGAATCAGGACCTTCCGGCGATCCGTCGCGATGACCTCGTCGGTGTCCTCAAAGGTGGCGTAGTGATAGGGCGTGTCGGCCTCGAACTCTCCGGCGCACGTATCGACGGTCTTGAACACCGGAGCGACACCCATGCTCACTCGGCGGGCACGCACGTCGCCGGCGTGCAATCGTCGCTCCTGGCTCGACCACAGCCATGCCAGTTGGGCATCGGAGAACCCGACCCGCTTGACCCGTCGCCAGTCCCTTGCCGTCATCGCCTCGAAACCCAGGGCGGCGGCGTGCTCGCGCTCCTCGACGATGATGCTCAACTGGTCAAGGAACCACGGGTCGACCCTTGTTGCCGCGTAAAGCCTCTCGATCGAGATGCCCCGGCGCAACGCCGCCTCCAGCTGGAACGGTCGATCGGGCGTCCCCACCGCGGCACGCCGAACCAGCTCATCGTCATCGAGATCCTCCAGCGCCACCTCCGCCGGGTCGCAATTGAGACCCAGGCGACCCAGCTCGAGCGAGCGCAAGCCCTTCTGGAGCGACTCGGGGAACGTGCGACCGATGGCCATCGCCTCACCCACCGACTGCATCTGCGTGCCCAAGACGCTGGGCGTTCCGGGAAACTTCTCGAATGCCCACCGGGGGATCTTCGTTACGACGTAATCGATGCTGGGCTCGAAACAGGCCGGCGTCTTCGCCGTGATGTCGTTGGGAATCTCGTCGAGCGTGTAACCGACCGCGAGGCGAGCGGCGATCTTGGCGATGGGAAACCCCGTTGCCTTCGAGGCGAGAGCCGACGATCGACTGACCCGGGGGTTCATCTCGATGACCACCATCGTGCCGTCCTCGGGATTGAGGGCGAACTGGACGTTCGAGCCCCCCGTCTCGACACCCACGCGCCGAATGCACGCGAAGGCGGCGTCACGCATGAGCTGGTACTCCACATCGGACAGCGTCTGCGCCGGGGCCACGGTGATGGAATCACCGGTGTGCACGCCCATCGGATCGAGGTTCTCGATGGAACAGATCACCACGCAGTTGTCGGCCCGGTCACGCATGACCTCCAGCTCGTATTCCTTCCAGCCGGCGATGGACCGCTCAATGAGGATTTCCGAGATCGGACTGGCGTCGAGGCCGACCGTGGCCAGGTGTCGAAACTCCTCCTCGGTGGCCGCGATGCCCGTCCCCTTGCCGCCGAGGATGTAGGCCGGGCGGACGATCGCCGGCAGACCTACCTGTCGAATCGCGTCCATGGCACCGGCGAGATCGTGTGCCACCGCTGATGCAGGGACACCGAGGCCGATCTCCTGCATGGCAGCCTTGAAGAGGCTCCGATCCTCAGCGGTCGCGATGGCGGTCGCATCGGCGCCGATCAGCTCAACGCCGAAACGATCGAGCACCCCTCCCTCGACCAGCTCCATGGCCAGGTTCAGCGCTGTTTGACCCCCCAGGGTCGCCAGCACCGCATCGGGACGTTCACGTTCGATGATGGCGGTCAGCACCTCGATGTCGAGCGGCTCGATGTACGTCCGGTCCGCGAAATCGGGGTCGGTCATGATCGTGGCGGGGTTCGAGTTCGCCAGCACCACCCGATAGCCCTCGTCGCGCAGCACGCGGCATGCCTGGGTGCCGGAATAGTCGAACTCACAGGCCTGACCGATGACGATGGGGCCCGAACCGATGAGCAGGATGGTGTGGATGTCGTCGCGGCGGGGCATCAGAGGCCTTTGTCCATCAGGTCGGCGAACTCCTCGAAAAGGTAACGGGCATCATGGGGACCCGGGCCTGCCTCGGGGTGGTACTGCACGCTGAAGGCCGGCGCCTCCCGGCTTCGAATGCCCTCGATCACGCCGTCGTTGAGGTTGACGTGGGTGACATCCGCGCTTGGCAGCGTGCCGTCGGCGACGGCGAAGTTGTGGTTCTGACTCGTGATCTCGACGGCGCCCGTGGCGAGGCGACGAACCGGATGGTTGCCCCCGTGGTGACCGAAGGCCAACTTGTACGTCTGGGCCCCCAGGGCCGTCGCAAGCAGTTGATGGCCCAGGCAGATGCCGAAGACGGGGACGCGTCCCAGCAGCGCCTCGATGGCAGCGGCGGCGCCGACCACGGCGGCGGGATCACCCGGACCGTTCGAGAGGAAGATCCCGTCCGGCTCCCGTGCCAACACATCGGCTGCGGACGTCGAGGCGGGGACCACCTCGACGGTGGCGAGCTCACCCAGATGGCGCAGGATCGTGGTCTTGATCCCGAAGTCGTAGGCCACCACCCGTCGGGGGCCGCTGCCCACGATGTACGGGCTCGCCGTGGTGACCTCGGCCACCATGTCGATGTCCGCGGTGCCCGGCTCGGCCCTGGCCGCCGCCAACAAGGTCGCCTCGTCGGCGGTGCCGAACGCCCCGGGCATCGAGCCCGCATCGCGCAGGTGACGGGTCAGTCGACGCGTGTCGATTCCGGCAATGCCCGGAACCCCATGGCGCACCAACAACTCGTTGAGATCCTCCTCGGCGCGCCAGTTGCTGCGCCGCCGGGTCATCTCGCGGACGATGACCCCACGACAGAATGGCCGGCGGGACTCGTCGTCGAGAACGGTGGCCCCGTAGTTGCCGATGTGGGGATAGGTGAAGGCGACCATCTGCCCGGCATAGGAGGGATCGGTGATGACCTCCTGATAGCCGCTCAACACCGTGTTGAACACGACTTCACCGGTCGCGACACCTCGGGGCGACTCGGCGCCGGTCGCCTCACCCTCGAACACCTCACCGTCGGCGAGCACCAGGAGGGCGGGACGCACGTCGCGGTCGAACGCAGCCTGATCGAATGGCATCCGGACGCTCAACGCTGTGCCTCGCCGTCGAGAACGACCGGTTCGCCTCGCAACATCGTGTGGCGCACCCGACCGGTCAACGTGCGCCCGGCGAAAGGGTTGTTGCGACTGCGCGATGCCGAGGTTGCGGGGTCGACCACCCAGGTCGCCGTCGGGTCGATCACGCACAGGTTGGCAGGGCGTCCGACAGCGACCGGGCCACCGTGCTCGGCGGCGAGACCCGCTATCCGGGCAGGCCGCCACGACAGCAGCGTCAGAACCGCCTCGACCGGAAGGCCGAGCTCGGTCGTGGCAAGCGCGAGCGCGGTCTCCAAACCGACCATGCCCGGGGGCGCCTCGTCGAATGGGGCCTCCTTGGTCTCCTGGGCGTGCGGCGCGTGATCGGTGGCGATGGCATCGATCGTGCCGTCGGCGAGCCCCGCCTTCACGGCGACGACGTCCTCGACGGATCGCAGCGGAGGGTTGACCTTGAACAGCGGGTCGTAACCGACCACCTCGGCATGGGTCAAGGTGAAGTGGTGGGGCGTCGCCTCGGCCGTGACGGCCAGCCCCTCGGCCTTGGCCGCACGCACCAACTCGATGGAGCCGGCAGTCGAAAGGTGCAGGAAGTGCACCGGCGCGCCGGTGAGACGACTGAGCGCGATGTCACGCCACACCATCAGCTCCTCGGCGAGCGCCGGAATGCCCGGAATGCCGAGGCGACTCGACCACTCGCCCTCGTGCATGTGGCCGCCTGCCGCCAGCGACTCGTCCTCACAGTGTTGGCCCAGGGTGACACCCAGGCTCGTGGCGTACTCCATGGCACGACGCATCAGGCGCGCGTCCTGCACGCCGGCGCCGTCGTCGGTGAAGAGATGGACGCCCAGGGCGGCCATCTCGGCCATCGGTGCGAGCTCGACACCTGCCCGACCACGGGTGATGGCCCCCGCCGGCGTGACATCACACAGCGCCTTTGCGCCCAGCTCGATCACCTCTCGAACCACCGAGGCACAGTCGATCGCCGGCTCGGTGTTGGGCATGGCGACAACGGCCGTGTAGCCACCGAGAGCCGCTGCCCGTGAGCCGCTCTCAACGGTCTCGGCCTCCTCACGACCCGGCTGGCGCAGGTGGGTGTGCAGGTCGACCAGGCCGGGCGTCACGAGACATCCCCCGGCATCGATCACCCGATTTCCGTCGAGATCGGCGCCGACCCCGACAACGTCGCCTTCGGCGCCGATCGCGACATCGGCTCGGCGGCGCCCCGTCTCGTCGAGCACCTCACCGCCCTTGATCACCAATACGGCCTTACCCATGTGCCACTTCACTCATCCGCAACGTCTCCACCTTCGGCTGCCAACAACAGGAACAACACCGCCATGCGCACCGCCACGCCGTTCGCGACCTGGCGCGTGATGACCGAGCTCGGACATTCCGCCACCTCGGCGGCGATCTCGACGCCTCGGTTCATCGGACCGGGATGCAGGATGACCGCGCCATCGGCCATCAGCTCGGCACGACGGGCGGTCAACCCGTAGCAGGCGGTGTACTCGCGCAGGCTGGGTACGAGCGCCTCGGTCTGGCGCTCCTGTTGCATGCGCAACAGGTACACGGCATCGACCTTGGGTAGCTCGGCATCGAGATCGTGGCTCACCTCGACCGGCCAACCCACCAGGCTCTCGGGCAACAAGGTGGGGGGCGCCACCAGGGTCACGTGCGCACCGAGAACGGTGAACGCAGCGATGTTGGAACGGGCCACTCGGCTGTGCTTGACGTCACCGACGATCGCGATGCGCATTCCCCGGAGGGACCCGAGGCGCTCCCTGAGCGTGTAGCAGTCGAGCAGTGCCTGCGTGGGATGCTCGTGGGCTCCGTCGCCGGCGTTGATGACCCGCACCCCACCGGCCTCGACCCAGTTGGCGACCTGTCGGGGCACGCCCGCAGAGCCGTGACGCACCACGATCGCGTCGACGCCCATCGCCTCGATGGTCTGCACCGTGTCACGAAGGGACTCACCCTTCTTCACCGACGACGAGCCAACCGAGAACGTCATCACGTCGGCGGAAAGCCGCTTGGCCGCGGTCTCGAAGGAGAGACGGGTACGTGTCGACTCCTCGTAGAACAGCGAGACCACCGTGCGGCCACGCAGCGTCGGCACCTTCGGAATGCGCCGCTCGCCGACCTCCACGAACGAGTCGGTGAGTGTCATCACCTGCTCGATGACGTCGACATCGAGATCGGCGATCGACAGAAGGTGCCTCATCGGCGTTCACGAACCATGTCGCCGAGCTCCACGCCGTCGTCGGTCACGTCGACGGCCTCATCTCGCCGCGTCGGCAGGTTCTTGCCGACGTAGTCCGGACGAATCGGCAGCTCACGATGACCCCGGTCCACCATCACCGCCAACTGCACGGCACGTGGCCGACCGTAGGCGGTCAGCGCATCGAGCGCCGCTCGAATGGTTCGTCCGGTGAAGAGCACGTCATCGACGAGGACCACGACCTTCTGGTTCAGGTCGCCCGGGATCGCCGTCACCGCTTCGGGCATGACGGGTCGCAGCCCGATGTCGTCCCGGTAGAGCGCGACATCGAGCGTTCCGAACGGGACCTGGGACCCGTCGATGCGCTCGAATGCCTCGACGAGGCGGTGGGCCAGACGAACGCCGCCGGTTTGCAGGCCGACGACGACCACCTCGGCCAGTCCGGCGTTTCTCTCGATGACCTCGTGGGCGATGCGCGTGACCGCTCGGGTCACCGCATCGGCATCCATCACCCTGGTCCGGGGCACGAAAACACCCCCGTACGGGGGCGTGATCCTTCGCTCTCGTTCCGCCACACCCATCTCCTGTCCGTACGAGCCTCTCGGGACTCACTTGACGGTCAGACATCGATGCTACCACCAGAGCGGAGCTCCCCCCGCCCGGGTCGAGATCAGGCTGATCTACGGGACGGGACGAAGCTCCTCGGCGATACGGGCGAGCATGCCGTTGACAAACTTGCCCGAGTCGTCGGTGGAGTAACGCTTGGCCAGCTCCACTGCCTCGGAGATCGTCGCACCGATGGGGATGTCCGGGCGATGGGCAAGCTCGTACACACCGATGCGGAGCAGCGTCCGATCGATGACGGGCATCCGCGCCAGGGTCCAGCCCTTCGCAAACCGGGTGATCACCGCGTCGATGTCGTCTCGATGACGACCGACTCCCGATACGAGGTCGGCGACGAACTCGTCCGGCTCGAGGGGCAGAGCAGCCAGCACGTCATCGGGTGCGTCACCCTTGAGATCGGACTCGTACAGCAGTGAAAGCGCCCGCTCGCGCGCCTCTCGCCTGGTGCCGACCCCGTCGGCGACCGAGCCGCTCACACCCGGGTCAAATAGTCGCCCGAACGGGTGTCGACCTTGATGTGATCGCCCACGTTCACAAACAGCGGCACCTGGACGATGATGCCCGTCTCGACCGTTGCAGGCTTACGGGCGCCCGAAACCCGATCACCCTGGATGCCGGGCTCGGTCTCGGTGACCACCAGCTCAACCGACGCCGGGATGTCGACGCCGACGATCTCGTCGTTGTAGATCTGCAGAACTGCGGTTGACCCCTCGATCAGATAGTTGACCGCCGAGCCGAGCGACTTGGGTGAGACGTTCATCTGGTCGTAGCTGACGTTGTCCATGAAGACCAGGTCGTCACCCTCACGGTAGAGATACTGCATCTCGCGCTTGTCGATGACGGCCTGCTCGACCTTTTCCGCCGAGCGGAAAGTGCGCTCGATGACGGCCCCGGTACGGACGTTCTTCAAGGTCGTGCGCACGAAGGCGCCACCCTTGCCGGGTTTGACGTGTTGGAACTCCACCACCTGGAAGAGTCCCTCGGGCAGATCGAGGCTGATGCCGTTCTTCAGATCGTTTGTCGAGATGCTCATGGCAGTGCGGGGTCCTTGGAGGCGAGGGTGAGAGGGCGTGCGCCCTCGGATGTGACAACAAGCGTGTCCTCGATCCGAACGCCACCATGATCGGACAGGTAGACGCCAGGCTCAACGGTCACGACATGGCCGAGCGCCAGCGTAGCAGTGGACAGCGCCGACACCCGGGGTTCCTCGTGGATGTCGAGACCCACCCCGTGGCCCGTTCCGTGCAGAAAGGCCTCGGCCCAGCCCGCCTCGCTGATCACCGTACGGGCCGCTCGATCCACCTCGGCACAGGGCACCCCGGGGCCGATGGCCGCGACACCGGCGGACTGGCCCGCCTTCACGACCTCCAACATCCGGGCAGCGGTGGGGCTGGGCGTACCGAGCACGAACGTACGGGTCATGTCGGAGCAGTACCCGTCGACGACCGCGCCGAAATCGATGACGACGAGGTCACCGGCGCTCATCCTGCGGGAACTCGGGCGCGCATGGGGACGAGCGGCGTTCGGACCGCTTGCAACGATCGTCTCGAAGCTCGACCCGGAGGCGCCGGCGCGCCGCATCGCCAGGTCGAGCCCAATCGCGATCTCGCGCTCGGTCACCCCCTCGACGATCGACGGCTTGACCATCTCGATCGCCTCGTCCGCAATGGCTGCCGCTGCGGCGATGCGGGCGATCTCGCCGTCGTCCTTGACGACCCGGAGGGATTCGATCATCCCCTCCGTTGGGACCAGCTCGTGATCGGGAAACCACTCACGCTCGTAGCGCCGTTGCGCAGCCCAGGTGACCGCTCCCGCCTCGAGTGCCAGTCGGTCGAGCCCGAGGAACGCGGTCGTGAGCACCTCTCGTTGGGCGCCGGCGGTCCCCTGAACGACGACGGTGAGATCCACGCCGGCCCGGGTCGCCTCCAGGGCCGCCTGGTCACGGTACCGGCCATCGGTGACCAGCAGCAGCCCGTCGGGCACCACGGCCAGCAGGCCGGCCGACCCGGTGAACCCGGGGAGGTAGCGAACGTTCACCGGGTTCGTCACGAGCACCGCATCGCATCCTGTCTCGGCGAACAGGGCCCGCAGGCGCGACGCCCGTGCGCGCACATCCATGGTGGGGAGCATCTCGATATCGGTCATGTCCGCCCAGTCGAAAGGAGGCGGGCAACCGCCTCGACCGCCAAGGCATAGCCGTGACCGCCGAGGCCGGCGATCGTTCCGGTTGCGACGGGCGCCACCACCGAGGTGTGGCGCCAGGGCTCGCGTCCATTGGGGTTCGAGAGATGCAGCTCGATCACCACCCCGTCATAGGCGCCGAGCGCGTCGTGCAGGGACCAGGCGTAGTGGGTCAGGGCGCCGGGGTTGACGATGATCGCGACACATCGACCCCGGGCCCGATGGATGGCATCGACGAGGTCGCTCTCGGCGTTCGACTGAAGGTGCTCGAGAGCCAGGCCATGCGCGGCTGCTGCCTCGGTGGCCGTCGCCACATGATCGGCGAGCGTGGCCGAGCCGTAGATCTCGGGCTCGCGCTCACCGAGAAGGTTGAGGTTGGGACCATGGAGCAACAACACGACCGGCGTTGGTTCATCGCTCATCGACATGCCTCCAGCGCGGCATCGATCACGGCTCGCCGCAACCCGTGCACGAGCTCCACGCCGTTGGGTCCGTGGAGCACAAAGGTCAGGCCCTCGGATGCGTCCACCTTCTTGTCCCGGCCCATCAGCTCAACCAACAGGTCGTTGTTCGCCCCCGGGGGAATGGCCGATGGAAGGCCGTAGCTCTCGACGATGGCGCGATGTCGTGCCACGGCATCCTCATCGATGCGCCCCAGCCGAGCCGCCAACTCGGCGGCGAAGACCAGACCGATCGCCACCGCCTCGCCGTGGCGCAGGTCGTAGCCGCCGGCCGTCTCGAGCGCATGAGCGAGGGTGTGGCCGTAGTTGAGCGTCGCTCGCAGACCTGCCGCACCCTCCCGCTCATCGGCGGCCACCACGGCCGCCTTGATGCGCACGCAGGCGGCAACCCTGTTCTCCAGGATCGGGTCCACGATGTCGCGGTCGTCATGGGTGAGGAAGCGGTACTTGGCCATCTCACCGAGTCCGCTGCGGTACTCGCGCTCGGGGAGCGTGTCCAACAGCTCGGTGTCACACAGCACGGCGCTCGGTTGCCAGAAGGCGCCGACGAGGTTCTTGCCCTCCGGAAGGTTGACGCCGGTCTTGCCACCGATGGCGGCATCGATCTGGCCGAGCAGCGTGGTCGCCACGTGCACCACATCGACCCCTCGGTGATAGACCGCCGCGGCAAAGCCCGCCGTGTCGGTCACCACGCCGCCACCAACCCCGATGACCACGTCCGAACGAGTGAGGCCCCATGCGGCGAACGACCGGCACAGCGACTCGATGGTGGCCGGCTCCTTGGCCTCCTCCCCCTCGCCGATCGTGAACACCCGGTACTCGATACCCGGGTCGACGCCGATACCGATCGAGCCCTGAGTGACGACCGCCGCTCGACGCGCCCGCTCGGGGATCAGACCCGCAAGATGTCGGCGCGCCCCGTCGCCCACCACCACGTCGTAGGGCTTGGAACGCAGAGCAACGGGAACGACGATCACGACACCACCTCCACCACGGCCTGAGCCATACGCTGCGGACCACGATCGTCGATGTCGACGATGTGGTCGGCGACGGACTCGTAGATCGGATCACGACGGTTGCCCAGGTCGGCGAGCACCGCAGCGACGTCTTCGTCGTGGCCATCGAGAAGCGGACGATGGTCGCCGCCACGGGCGAGGCGTCCCGCCAACAGCCTGGGGGATGCCCGCAGCCAGACCACGTCGGCCGAACGGGCCAATCGAACCCGGGTGCCCTCGTCCAGAACGGCGCCTCCGCCGCCGGCGATCACCGAGGGTTGCGACCCCCCCAGGAGCTCCGCCATGACGGCCGACTCGAGCCTGCGAAATGCCGGCTCACCGTCCTGTTCGAAGATCTCACGCACGGATCGGTCCGCGCGTTGCGCCACCACCTCGTCGCTGTCGAAGAACGGCCGCCCAAGCAACGCCGCCACGTGTCGTCCAACCGTGGTCTTGCCCGTACCCATCATCCCGACCAGCACCACGTGTCGAGCACCATCAGCCACCATGCTGCGATTCCCGCCCGCCGGCGCCGTGCGGAGGTTCGCCGTGCGGAGGTTCGCCGTGCGGAGGTTCGCCGTGCGGAGGTTCGCCGTGCGGAGGTTCGCCGTGCGGAGGTTCGCCGTGAAGACCCTCGCTGTACCGACGGGCGTTGTCCACCATCTCGTCGAGCGAATCACCACCGAACTTACGGGCGGCCTCGTTCGCGAGGACCAGGGCGACCATGGTCTCGGCGACCACGCCCATGGCCGGAACCGCGGTCACGTCGGTGCGCTCCTTGAAGGAGACCGTCTCCTCCTTGGTCACGACATCGACGGTGGTGAGCACCGGGCGGTTCAAGGTGGCGAGGGGCTCATCCCAGTGGATGGCGTCGTGAGCCAGGGAGCCCGGCCGGCCGGCCACCTCGAAACCGTCGCCGATCTCCACACCCTTGACCGCCTGGATGCTCATGAGGGCTCGGGCGAGCTCCGCGTCCAGGCGGCGGTCCCAGTGCACATGGCTTCCCAGCCCGACCGGAACGCCGTAGGCGAGCACCTCGACCACGCCACCCAGTGAGTCGCCCTCTCGTGCGACGGCCTTGATCGCCTCGATCATCGCCGCACCGGCGTCGGCGTCGAAGCACCGGACCTCGGACGAATCGACTGCATCGAGGTCACCCGGACCGGGCCGCGCATCGCTCTTGGAGACCACCGAGCCCAGTTGCACGACATGGGAGAGGACCGACACGCCGAGATGCGACAGCAGGCGCTTGGCGAGCGAACCGGCAGCGACGCGCGCGGCGGTCTCGCGAGCCGAGGCGCGCTCCAGCACGTCACGAGCGTCGTCGAAGCCGTACTTCTGCATGCCGGCGAGGTCCGCGTGGCCGGGACGGGGCTGGGTCAGGGGTTCACGGGTGGCGCCCGGCGCCGGTGACATCTCCTCGTGCCAACGATCGGAACGTTCCCACTCGGAGTTGACGATCTCGATCGCCACCGGCGAGCCGAGCGTGCGACCGTGGCGAACCCCGGCGATCAGGGTGAGCTCATCGGCCTCGAAACGCATGCGGGGTCCGCGGCCGAAACCCAGTCGGCGACGGGCCAGCTCGGCCTGGACATCCTCGGCGGTCACCGGCAGGCCCGCAGGAAGGCCTTCGACGATCACCACGAGGGCGCGTCCGTGGGACTCTCCGGCGGTAAGGAAGCGAATCACGCCGCAAGGCTACCGTCCGTCGGCCGGCGCACCGAGCTTCGGGGCAGGTCGGGATCGTCAGGCTGCCGTCACGGACCGGCGGAGCTGGGCACCTCCTGATAGTCCACGACGACCCAGCTCGTCGAGACGATCTCGATGAGCGCATCGTCGTAGCGGAGGTTGAAGTTCGGGTTGCCGTTGACGGTGAGGGAGTTGAGCGTCATCGTGCCGCTGACGGCCAGTTGCCCGCCGTTGATGACCATGTCCGCCTTGGGTGCGTAGAGGATGCCGGTGAAATCGCCCACATGGCTGCCGTTGCCGACATCGATGGCGCCCGTGCCCGCCATCAGGATCTGCAGGTCGGCCGACCTGCCTCCCAGATTGATCGATGCCTCCGCCAGATCGATGGTCCGATCATTGCCGTCCACATAGATGACGACCGGTCCGTTGACGATTCGGATCGACTTGCATCCGCCGTCGTCGTCGTCGGGGTCGTCGGCGTTGAGAACGCCGTCGTTGTCGCTGTCGGGGTCGTCGACGTCGGCGATCCCGTCGTTGTCGTCGTCGGGGTCGTCGACGTCGGAGATCCCGTCGTTGTCGTCGTCGGTGTCATCGACACACGTCGTGGGCACCAGGAAGCTCACATCCTGGTTCGCACAGTTGAACGGGACGCCACCACCACCGTTGATCTCGACCACGCCGTCGTCGAGGACCCCGAACACGCCATCGGGGGGGCATGGCTGCGAGGTGGCCGGCCGGACCGGCTCCTTGATCTTGCGAGGGCCCGGTCGCTGAAAGGGGTTCGCGCAGCCCGAGCAGGAACCCGCAGGCGTGTAGTAGTGCTGGCCGTCACCGCCACCTCCGCCGTTGATCGTGATCGAGTGGTTCGACCCGATGAGGGCGTTGCCGGTGTCCGTTGCGCCGGTCTGCGAGTTGTAGGAGGTGATGTTGGCGCCACCGTTGCCGTGAAACGTGAGCCCTTGTTCGGTGAAGAGCGCATAGGGATACTCGGCGTCGCGTGTCACATCGGCCTGCACCGTGTGCGGGACCCCCGCCACCTCGCCACGGGAACGGATGGTCCACTTGTTCTGGTTGATCTTGGTCGCCGAGTAGGTAAAGGTGTCGTCGCCTGCCGTGCCCGTGCCCGTGAAGGTGGTCGTCAGCCCCTGATCGAGGCGAAAGAGGGCGTCGGCGACGCCTGCGTCGGCGGTGGCGAGCGCCGAGCTGTAATCCTGCGTGTGGCGGACGTTGTCGAGGTTCGATGTCGTACGGGTGACCACGGCAGCAGAGAGCAGCAACATGGCGGCCATGACCGCCATGCCCACCATCAGCGTGCCCTGCTGGTCGTCGAGACGACGACGAAAGGTCAGCATCCGAGATCCTCCTCCTCGTCCAGTACGTGATTGCGAAGCTGCACATCGTGTGCCTCGGTAAAGGCCTTCGCTTCGGACGCAACCCCTGCGCTCACGAGAATCACGACACGCTCCGTGCAGTTGACGAAATCACCGGGCAGGTCCTCGGAAGTGATCTCTGCATCGTGGCGATCGAAGTAGCGCAGTGACCAGGTGTTGATGCCGGTCAACCTGACGGTGGACGTGATTGCCGTTCCACCCGGTCCGGTGAGCGTTTCCCTGACGACCTCGTGGCCGATGAGACTCCATCGAACGTAGGTCCTCGGCCCCTCGGTCGGGCCGGTGGCGACCTCGAAGGACGTGGCGAAGCTCGTGGCGTCGGGGAGGGGCAACATCGGATTCGCGTTGCGCAGGTCGCGAGCAGCCTCGATCATGACCAGGCGGACGGCCTCCTGGTTCGAGACGCGACCCTGTTGGAAACGCTCATTGCTCGCGGCCGTGGTCATAAGGCTGAGAACGGAGGTGAGCACCAGTCCGAGCACCGCCGAGCTGATCGCCATTTCGAGCAGGGTCGACCCGGCTTCATCCCGAGCCCGTTCCCCATGACCGGCAACGCGATCGTGACCTGCAGCGCGATCGTGACCTGCATCGAGATGGAGACGCGCATGGCGACGACATGCCCACACCACCATCGCCGACACCAGCGTCACGATCATCATCCACGCCGGTTCAAGGTGCGTCCGCCACGGCGAAGGCAATCTGGGTGATGACGTGGTTCGACGGATCGAGGATCTCGAAGGTCGTTGCCCCGGTCGTCCACTTGTAGGCGTTCTTGGCGATCGCGTACTGGAACTCCGAGCCGACCTGCAACATGCTCACGGTGTAGGTGCTGGGCGGCGATCCGGAGCCGGGCGTGAACCGCAATCGCAGCCCATAGGCACATCCGCCGTTGGTGTTAACCTTGACCAGGACGTCGTCCTCGAGGTATTTCGACGCC
Source organism: Actinomycetota bacterium (assembly GCA_016178435.1). Classification (GTDB taxonomy): domain Bacteria; phylum Actinomycetota; class Acidimicrobiia; order Acidimicrobiales; family CADCSY01; genus JACOTK01. The sequence continues at coordinate 454 of JACOTK010000163.1, read as the reverse complement.
AGACGGTCCGACGGCGACGGCGTGGCCGACCCCGACAGCGAGGCGCAGACCCCGCCGGCCGACGTCGTGGTCGCCGAGGCCGAGGTCGACCAGGCGGAAACCTGATCACCCAGCAAGCCCCGCACCCGGAACGTGTACGTCGTGCTCTGCGCGAGGCCCGAGACGGAGAATGCGGTTGTCGCACCAGGTTGGCTGGTCGTGAGGGTCGTCCACGTGGTCCCGTTGTCCGACGACTGGTGGATCTCCCAGGCCGTGGACGCCGGAGCGCCCTGGGCCCAGGCGAGGTCGATCTGCGACGAGCCATCAGGGCCGAGTGAAGCAGCCAAACCGGCCGGCGCTCCGGGAACCAGGGCGGACGGGGTGGTGGTCGTGGTGGTCGCCGCCCCGTACTCCCAGAGGCCGCCCGGATAGACGCCGGCATCCTGGCGAACCTGATGAGGGCCGTACTGGTCGG
>JACOTK010000070.1 GCA_016178435.1 Actinomycetota bacterium | reverse complement strand
GGCCCTCTCCGAGGACTCGGAAAGGGCCCCTGACCTGCTTCTTTACTTGGTGGCGGGGGCAGGATTTGAACCTGCGACCTTCGGGTTATGAGCCCGACGAGCTACCAGACTGCTCCACCCCGCGGCGTGGGGTTCAGGCTAGCAGCGACTGGGGAACCTTCCAAAAGACCGATCCCACAACGGGTCGGCCATGCCCGGTACCCTTGGGCATGCGCTTCTGGCGGCGGCATCAACGGTCACGCACACTCGACACCACCGACAGCGCCAACCTTCCCGTTGCCACCGACCGCCTCGAGCGTGCTGTCATGATGATGGCGATGCACGCCCAGCAGCTCACCGACCGCCTCGAACGCGTCGAGCGCGGACTGGCGGCTCGCGACGTCGACATCGACCTGGTGGAGCGCGTCGACGAGCTGAGCGTGACCATGGCAACCCAGGGTGACCTCATCGAGGTGCAGGTCCGCACGGCCCGATTGGCCGGCGAGCTCGCCCGTGTCGCCGCCGATCTGCGCAGCGAGATCGGCAGACTTCATGACGCGCTGCCCGTCGGCCCGGTCAGGAGAACGATCCACCTCGACCGGGTGGCCACCGAGCTCGAAGGGCTCTCCGCAATCGTGGACCAGGCCCTGCCCGACACCATCGTCGATCACCGCGGTCTCACCCCCCGTCCATAGGGGTTCGCCCGGGGGCGGCGCGAAACCCGATGGCCTAGCTGGAAGTCCCCGGGGCTGCCGCAATCGCATCGGCTGCCTGGCGAACGAGCGCCTTGGCCTCCTCGTTCTTGCGCTGGTAGCCCGCAAGATCTCCTGCCGTCAGAGCCTGCTGGGCCTCGTCAAAGGCCTTCTGCGCCTGTTCCAGCAACGCACCCACATCCGTTGTCGCAGGTGTCGTCGGTGACTCCGGGGGCACGGGTGTACCCGTGCCGGACTCCACGGGCGCAACGCCCTCGCCGAGATCGGGGGACGAGCCGAACAGCTTCGTCAGGGCCAGTTGCATGGTGTCCTCGACGACGACCCGGTCCTTGTACGAGATGATGACCTTGCGCAGCAACGGCACATTGGTCGACTCGGCCTCGACGAACAGCGGACGCACGTACAGCACCGACTTCTCGACCGGCACGACGATCAGGTTCCCGAACCTGACAGCCGATCCCGCCCCCTGTGAGCCCAGCAGCGTCTCGAGCTGGGAGACCGCCGTGTCGGCCTGGATGGTGGCCGCAACGAGCGCCGGGCCGTCGATGCGCTTGTCGGTGGGCAGCGCGTAGTTCACCAACTTGCCGTACTCGTCGGGATCGCTCTTGGCCACCATGAACGCAGTGAGCTGCTTCTTCGAGTCGTCATCGGACACGGGCACGAACGGCCGCAACATGACGAACTCCTCACGATCGCTCCCGGGAAGTCGCATCAGCAGGTAGTACGGCTCCATTCGGGCCTGGCGGGCCACCGCAACCGTCTGACCCTGAGCCGACCCCGTGCCCGGGACAGCCTGGAAGCTCGCGGTGGGGGCGCCCGCTGTTCCCGGGTCCTGTGCAACCGCCCATGCCGAGCTCTGGTTGTAAAAGTCGTCCGGACGGCTCAGGTGGTAACGACCCCACATGTTGGTCTGCACCCGGAACAGGTCATCGGGGTAACGAAAGTGCGCCCGCAGCTCCGCCGGCACCTTCTCAGCGCTGGTGAACATGTCGGGGAACGCCTGCTGATAGGCCTTGATCAACGGATCGGTCGGGTCCACGACATACATGGTGACGGTCCCGTCGTACGCATCGACGACAGCCTTCACCGAGTTCCGCACGTAGTTGAAGGAATGGGAAAGGCCGCTGTTGGACGAGAGCTGCTCGGTGCTCGCCCGCTGCGCCGAGGGATATCGACTCGTGGTGGTGTACGCGTCGACCACGTAGACCATCCGGCCTTCGATGATGACCGGATAGGGGTCGGCGTCGATGGAGAGGAACGGAGCCAACGTCTTCACCCGTTCGCGCACGTCACGGATGTAGAGGATCTTCGACGAGCTGCGGAGATTGCCCGAGATCAGGGGCCGATAGTCGCTGAATCGCAAGGCGAACGCCCCCTTGCGCAGGAGCGACCCGATACCCACACCGTCGGCGCCGTCGTACTGGGTGAAGCTGGTCTCGTTCTTCCGATCCTGGAAGTCGATCTCGCGCCGGTCGGTGTTGACCACGACGTAGCTGTCGAGACCCTCGCCGACATAGACCCCGGGCTTGTCGATCTTCAACAGCGGATCGCCGCTGCGAAGCGGGATGTCCTGGAGCAACAGATTGGGTCGGCCGTTCGCCGTATTGGAGTTGCTCGGTGCGACAACTGCCCCGTAGCCGTGGGTGAAGGTCAGGTGCTGGGCCTCCCACGACTTCTGGGGCACACCTTCGGTCTTGAGCTGTCGTGCCCCGATCAGCATCTGGGTCACTCGCCCGTCGACCTGGTAACGATCCACGTCCACATCGGAGATCTGGTAGTAGTTCTGCACCTCCTGGAGCTGTTGGTACACCGTGCGCATGGTGCCCGGGTCCCACAGACGTACGTTGCGAAGCGTCTCGGCATTGTTCTCGAGGTCGGCAGCGGTGAGATCTCCGGAGGGGTCGAAGGGCTTGGTCTCCACGTTGTCGAGTCCCAGCGCGGCGCGCGTCGCCGCGATGTTGTGCCTGATGTACGGGGCCTCTTTCGAGGACTCGGAAGGCTCCACCTGAAAGCGCTGGATGAATGCCGGATAGGCGCCGCCGATCACCAATGCCACAAATGCCCAAAGGCTCACCGCCAGCACAGGCAGCACCCAACCCCGCCGCCAGATGTTCACGATGAACAACACGAAGGCGGCCAGCGAGATCAGGGTCAACAACATCAACGCGGGAAGCTGCGCGTTGACGTCGGTGTAGGTGGCGCCGTTGACCACACCCCGGGTCGAGTAGCTCAACTCGTAACGCTGCAACCAGTACCCGACCATCTTGATGAGCGCGATGACCCCAAGCAGCACGGAGATGTGCGCTTTGACCTGCGGGCCAACTCGTTGACCGTTCACCTGCAGACGAATGCCGCCGTTGAGGTAGTGCGCAGCGACGGTGACGAGCACGAGCAGGACGAACACCGCGAAGGCCCAGTCCAGAACGGCGGTGAGAAACGGCAGGCGAAAGACGTAGAACCCCACGTCGGTCTTGAACTGCGGGTCCTTGATCCCGAAGTCCTGGGAATTGGTGAACAACACCCAGTCCTGCCAACGAGCCGACATGCCGACCCCCACGAACAGGGCCAGTGCGAACGACGCAACGACACGAAACAACCTGGTTCGTCCACCGAGCAGCTCCCGGTAGCGCTCGAGCACCTCCTCCTCGGGGCCTGCCGGCCGCGAATGGGGCGCCAGCCTTCCCGCGATGACCACGTTGACGAGCACCAGGACGAAGGCGATGGCGACGAAGATGCAGGCAAGGACGACCTTGGCCCCCAACACGCCGGTGAAGACGTCCTTGAAGCCCAGCGAGTCGAACCACAGGTAATCGGTGTAAAAACCCGCTATGCCTCGCAACGAGGTCAAGAGAACCAAGGCCCCGACCGCAAGGACGCCCAGCACGATCTTCGTTCGCTGTGATGGGCCGTTGCCGCCGATACGCGGGATGTCACTGGGAGTTCGCACGGGCCGAGCCTAATGCGCTAGGTCGACAAAGGGATGGCGATGCAACGACACGCCCCATGGGCGGGCGGGTGACGCACCCCCGTGGGGAAACGCTCCCCCTTTGGAACAGGACCCGCCAACTCGTTGTCGACACAATCGGGCGAGCACTCCTGTTCGGGGTCGACAGCCCAGCGGTAGAGGCCTTCGGGCGCAGCCTCGAAGGCTGCCCTGCCATAGACCGTGAGCACATGATGGCGACCCAATGGCTCGATCCTGGTGGTCTTCCATTCACGAAACACCGAGGAGATCGCCGTCGCCAGATCACTCTGGTCGGTCACCGCCTCACCCACGTGGCGAGCGAGCCGATCCCGCAGGCCCTCCAACAAGTCGCGTGCGAGGGCAACCGAAGCCTCGGCGGCCGTGTGGTCCATCGCTTCGACGCCGAATCGCGCTGCCCCGGCGGTCGCCGCCTCCTCCAGGAAGGGCCTGACGGCAGCCACGTACCGTTGGACCTGGGGCTCGTGGTCGGGCAACAGATCCGATGTGTCGGCCGCAGGGGAGAGGCGGCGCAGATAGTCGAGCATCTCGTTCTGCTCATCCATCAGGACGCGCTTCAACGAACGGATCAACTGCTGCTCGATCGGCTCGACCACCCGGTCCCGCTCCTGAAAGACGCGGTCGTCGTCGATGTCGGGCAACGCCGAGCCCGAAACAACAGCCTCGTCGAGTCCACCGACCGCGTCGGGCTCCTCGCTGCTCTCCCCGATGGGCCGGCGGTCCTCGACGTGTTCCCGCCCTCCGAGCGACGTCAGGTGCTTGACCGATTCCCTGTCCTGGAGGGGCTCCAGGCCCTGAGCGGGTTCCTCGTCCCTTGCCGACTCGTCCGTCACCGGCGCCTCGGCGATCGCCGTATCGGCGGCGGCGCCCTCACCGAGGACGGCCTGTGCATGCGCCACGGACTCTTCTCGTCCTGCACGCAGGCGGGCGAACAGCTCGTCGATCTGAGGTTTCGTCGAGCCCTGCTCCGGCTCGGGCTCTTGAGCATCCG
>JACOTK010000054.1 GCA_016178435.1 Actinomycetota bacterium | reverse complement strand
TTGAGCGGCGGCCGGCCAGTTCCCAGTCGATGAACTCCCGGAACTCCGGGACCACTTCGACTGGCAGCTGACCCCAAGACCGCCGCATGGTTGGCGCGTCTTGTGCAAGACGCGCAACCGGGCAGCATGCTGCTGCCCGGTGATGGTTATCGGCGCAGACCCAGTCGGGCGTTGATGGCCCGGTAGCGCTCAACATCGTTGTCTCGCAGGTAGGCCTGCAGTCGCTTGCGCTTCCCGACGAGCTTCAGAAGGCCTCGTCGAGTGTGATGGTCCTTCTTGTGGAACTGAAGGTGCTCATTCAGGTGATTGATCCGCTCGGTGAGCAGGGCAATCTGCACTTCAGGCGAACCGGTGTCGGTGTCATGGGTGCGGTGCTCGCTGATGGTAACGGACTTATCGAGCATAAAGTGTGCAGATCCCTCGTCAGTAACTCGTTTCGAAGCCGCCAACCGACATCGATGGTCATACACCCGTGCATGACACCCCTCAGGCTAGCCCCCGAAGTCCCATTCCGCCACCTTCGGCCACAAACTGCCTTCCGCCGCACGTCAGGAGCGAAGCAACTCGCGGGTGGCGGTGACATCACGGTGCATCTGATCAACCAGTTCCTCGACCGAATCGAAGTGCTCCTCACCTCGCAGCCGTTGGACGAAGCGCACACGAGCCTGCTCGCCGTACAGGTCGCCCGAGAAGTCCAGGAGATACGCCTCGAGGAGCAAGGGACCACCGTCCTCGTAGAACGTGGGCCGTCGGCCGAGCGAGATCGCAGCGCGATGAACGGTCCCGTCGGGACGCTGATACCAGCCCGCGTAGATGCCGTCCGCCGGAAGGCACCGATCGGCCGACACCGAGACGTTCGCCGTGGGGAACCCGAGATCACGACCCCGTTGGTCACCCTTCTCGACCACCCCTCTCATCTCGTGCGGTCGTCCGAGCATGCGATTCGCTCCCTCCAGGTCTCCGGATGCCAGTGCATGGCGAATGGCCGTCGACGACACCGCCCGGACGCCCACCGCGCCCGACGCCACCAAGGGGACGCCCTCCACCTCGAAGCCGGCCTCGGCGCCGATTGACGCCATCAGCGCCACGTCACCGTGTCGGCCGTGGCCGAAATGGAAGTCGGCGCCCACCACAACCGCCCGAGTCCGCAGACAATCGACCAGAATCGTGGCGATGAAATCCTCGGCCGTCTCGCGGGAGCGGGCCTCGTCGAAGGGAACGACCAGCGTGTAATCGACACCGGTGGCCGCAAGGAGCTCGAGCCGCTGGTCGAGGTCGGTCAGGAGCTTCGGGGCCGACTCGGGCCGCACGACGGCCGCCGGATGGTGGTCGAAGGTCACAACCGCGGCGCGAGCACCCCGCTCGGCCGCCAGTCGACGCACCTCGCCGATGACCAGTTGATGACCCAGGTGGACCCCGTCGAAGAACCCGATGGTGACCACACAACCCTCGTCGGGACGGGGGCACGCCTCGGTCGCACGCAAGACTTCCACGCCGTCACGCTACCCGTGCTTCGCCTCGTGGACCGCAAGGTCCTCCGGCTGAATCAGGACCACCACCGGCTTGGCCCGGTCTCCGACCCGTTCGTAGACCCCCACGAGCTCGCCGGTCTCACGCTGCAGTGCCCAGGGTCCGTCACCCTCGAAGCGTGCCGATTCGCCCGAGCATGCGAGGGAACGACCGGTCGCGACAAGCGCCACAACGTCCTCGTCAACCCTCACCGTCGGCAAATGAGAAACGGCGCTCGATGGCGGGAGCAACACGGGCTCCTCCCGCTCGTCCCCGTCGCGCGGGTCGCCGCGCAACCGCTGAGCCCGGTCGAGGGTGAACGGCCCGATGGCCGTCCGCCGAAGGTTCCGCAGATGCGCCCCGCCGCCGAGCTCACGGCCGAGATCGTCGGCGAGGGTACGTACGTAGGTGCCCGACGAGCAGTCCACCTCGATGCCCATGACCGGACCCTCAGGTGACACCAGCGCGGTGATCTCGAGGCGATGCACCGTGACCGGCCGAGCGGCACGCTCAACCTCGATGCCTTCCCGGGCCAACTCGTGGAGGCGTCGTCCCCCGACCTTGAGCGCCGAGACCATCGGCGGGACCTGCTCGATCTCGCCGACAAATCCCCTCGCCACCTGCCATAGGACTTCGGCAACTCGGCGAGAAAGCGCAGCAGCCGCGTCGCTCGGCCAACACCGAGAACGAGCACGCCGGTGGCTCCGGGATCCAGTGTCCCGGCATGACCGACCTTTGACGTTCCGAGCTGTCTGCGGGCCTTGGCCACCACATCGTGGGAGGTCCATCCCGGCGGCTTGTCGATGACGCAGACGCCGTCGATACCGGACTTGGCCGACTTCCGACTCACTGCTCGGGTTGGATCGGCCGACCACTCTCGGCCTCATGGCGAAGCAATTCCTCGATCCGGCGGCTGTTGGCGACAACCGGGTCCAGGCGGAACGAAAGCTCAGGCGTGCGCTTCAGGCGTGCCTGACGAGCGATGGCGCGTTGGAGGTCGGCGCGGTGCTCGTCCAGCACCTCCGCCACCACCGCCTCGTCGTCCTCGCCGAGTGACGACCAGAACACCTTCCCGTGGCGCAGGTCGGGGTCGATCTCCACGTGCGTCACGGTCACCAGTGGCAGACGCTCATCGGCGATGCGCTCGAGCTCGTCGGCGATGATCTCGCGACAGAGCTCACCGACCCTGGCCATGCGCGGAAACTGCCTGGCTCTGCCCAGCCCGTCCCTAGGCCTCGCCATGGATCCGATCCCGGGTCAAACATCCATGCGCCATCCCGTCGAGAATGACACACACCGCCACAACCTGCGACTTCTGCGGCCCGCGGTTTCCGCAACCTCCGACCCCCGGGTCGGATCATCCCCGGGGCAGCTCCCACCACGCAGGTGCTTGACCTCGCCCCGTCCATCGATCAGGGTTCCCCCATGCGTGACGAACGACCGCCGGAGACCGGATGGCTGCCCGACACTCCCGTCGACGACACCCTCATGCGCCAGTTCCTCTTGAACCAGAGTGAGCTGAACGCGACGATCGCCACCGCCGGCGGCGGAAGGGCCGAGCGCACCGATCTGGTGGCCCTGGCCGACACGGGCGGACCCATCCCCTACTTCAATCAGGCCGTGCTGCTGCAACCGATTGTC
>JACOTK010000053.1 GCA_016178435.1 Actinomycetota bacterium | reverse complement strand
GGACCAGGTAGGCCATGCCCGGCACCAGGTCGCCCACGGGAGCGTAGACCCGCAGGCGAATCCCCATCCCGGCGATGGCGGCCTGGATGGGTTCGGCCATGCCGGCCAACATCTGGACCTCGTAGCCGTTGTCGGCGATGCCCAGCGAGCGGGCGTACGCGACGGCATGGGCGATCGAGCGCAGATTGTGCGAGCCGAAGGCCGCCTTGACCTCGCCGTGGTGATCGTGAAGCAGGCGCGTGCAGCGCTCGTAGTTGGCATCGGTCTCGTGCTTGTTCGCATAGACGGGCGAGGGCCAGTCGGCAGCGGCGGCGGTCACGGTCTCGGTGTCCCAGTAGGCGCCCTTGACCAGGCGGACCGTCAGCGGGCCCCGACGTTTCGACGACCACGCGATCAGATCGCTCAGGTCGCGAAAAGAGTCACGCAGATAGGCCTGCACGACCACCCCGATCTCCAGCCCGGCGAAGGCAGGCTCATCGAGCAGATCCTGCACGAGCTGAAAGGTGAGGTCCTTGACATCGGCTTGTTCCATGTCGATGTTGACGAACGCCCCCCGCTCGGCCGCAAGCGCCAGGAGCGGCCGGAGGCGGTCCTTGGCCTGGGCAAGGCCCGCATCGCGGGTCAGCGGAGCGTAGGAGGGGGCGAGGGCCGTGGGCTTGATGCTGACGTTGACCCGGGCGAGGCCGCCACGGTCGTCCGCATCGAGCACGGGCCGAGCCGGCCACGTGGGGGCATCGTCGAGCAAGACGTGCATGATCTCGGTCACCCGAGCCGTGTAACGATCGGCCTCGTCCTCCGTCACCGTCTTCTCGCCCAGCAGGTCGACGGTGGCAGCGAAGCCGTCCTCCCAGAGGCGCCGCAGCGCGTCACGCGCATCGATGGCCGAGGAGCCGACGATGAACCGGCCGGCCATCCGGGCGATGTTTCGCCGGGCGACAATCGCCGCGACAGGCGCCCCGGCGCCGGGCAGCCGGCCCGCCAGACCCAACCCGTGGCGGATGATGCCCGGGGCGTGCTCGTTGGTCAGGTACTCGCGGAGATGATCCAGGACGTCGTCGTTGTCACGAGTCGCCGGAAAGGCATCCACGAAGCGAAAGAGGTCGGTCTTGAAACCCGGATTCGCCATGGCCCGATCGAGCAGGCGTTCGCTCCACCACGATACGTGGAACAGCCGTGAACGTCTGGCGGCCCCGGCGGCGGCGATCTCCTCGGCCAGGGTCGAGATCTCGGCGTCAAATGCGGTGGCCACTGTTTCACGGTAGTGCGGGCGTGTCGGGCATTCGGTCATGCACCGGGCCCCGGGTGCGGGTCGGGCAGACCCGGGTCGAAGCGGGGCGCCCGCTGAGCATCAGTCGCCCTCGTGCCTCACGACCGCAGCCAACCGCGCGACGAGATCATGGTCAACCATCTCCTGGGCGATGCGCAGTGCGCTGAAGATCGCCCGCTCGGACGACGATCCGTGGCTGATGATGCAAACGCCGTTCACGCCGAGCAGCATCGCGCCTCCGTTGTTGTCCGGATGGAGGCCATCGATGACCGGCTCGAGCGCGGGCCAGACCTTGGCGAAATCCCGCTTGAGATCATCGGTGGCCGTCATGGCGCCCAACATCGCGCTCTGCAGGCAGTACAGGCCGCCCTCGAGGGTCTTGAGGGCGACGTTGCCGGTGAAGCCATCGGTCACCACCACATCGACGGCATCGGTCATGAGGTCACGACCCTCGACGTTACCGATGAAATTGATGCCCTTGACGTCACTCAACATGGCGTGGGCCTCCTTGACCAACGGCGTGCCCTTGGTCTCCTCCTCGCCGATGGACAACAGGCCCACTCTCGGCTCGTCGATCCCGTAACGAGTCGTCGCGAACACCGATCCCATCTGTGCGAACTGCACCAACCAGGACGCCTGGCACTCCGCATTTGCTCCGGCATCGAGCAACACGGTGGGCGTCGAGCCGGGACTCGGAATCGGGGTGGCGATGGCCGGCCGGGCGATGCCCTTGATGCGGCCCATGCGCAACAGCGCGCTCGCCATGGTGGCCCCGGTGTTGCCGGCGCTGATCATCGCCGAGGCCCGTCCGTCACGAACGGCCTCGGCCGCACGAACCAACGACGAGTCCTTCTTGCGGCGAACCGACGAACCGGGGTCGTCGTGCATCGTGATGACCTCGCTGCACGCAAGAACCTCCAGCGATCCGGGATCGCATGCCGCTATGCGGTCGGGCTGACCCACCAGCAGGATCGGAAGACCAAGTTCACGGGCCGCCCTCTTGGCCCCCCGAACGATCTCGGCGGGCGCTTCGTCGCCCCCCATGGCGTCGAGAGCGAGTGGCAGTGCTGTCAATCGACGTCAACGGCCTGGCGGCCGCCATACCAGCCACACGCCTGACACACGACGTGGGGCATCTTCGCCGCCGAGCAGTGAGGACAGAGACTGCGGGCGGGCGCCGAGAGCCTCCAGGCAGACGCCCTGCGACTGCGGCTCTTCGACTTACTGGTTTTCTTCTTGGGGACAGCCATGACGGCTCCTGATTTCTCGATTGCGATGCGGCCGGACAAGGGTAGTGGGAACGAGCACGTTCAACGAATCCCCTCGTCCACGCCCACCGCACGGTCGCTCGGATGGAAGTTCAGTCGTTTCCGGCATCAAGTTGCAGCCGATCCAGGCCTGCCCATCTCGGGTCCAAACCTACGCAATCGGGACGACACAAGGGCGCCAAGGGCAACTCCAACAGCACCGCATCGCGCACGACGGGCTCGAGGTCGAGCTGGTCGCCCGCCAGTGGACGGGTCTCACCCTCGACCGGATCACGCACGAAGATCTCATGCACCGTGGGGCGAAGCGTCCCGGTCACCGGGCCCAGACACCTCCGGCAACGGCCCACCCAGGTGCAGGTCAGAGGGCCACTGACCACCACGCCCTCGTTGAGCGACTCCAGGTGCGCATCGAAGTGGATGGGTGCATCGGAGGGGACCCGACTCTCCAACACGACAAGGTCGTCCAGGCACACATCGAACACCTCGTCACGCTGATCACCCGAACGGCGCAACATGGAGCCCACCCGCATGATGAGCGCATCTCTCGGGCTCGCCATCACCGTCCGTCCTGGTCGAAAAATGCCTCGCCCGTCGCTCCCAGCAAATTCGCATCACCCGGATGATCGTCGTCGCGTACCGGGGACATGGCCTGCAGCCTCGATCGACCCGCCTGAACCGTCTTGGCCACACGGTCGAGCACGACCTCGAACTGCGCGAGTCGTTGATCGCAGAAGTCCTCGGCCTCATGGCGCAGTCGACGAGCCTCCGCCTCGGCGTCCTCCAGGATGCGACGCGCCTCGTGCTGGGATGAGCGGACGACCTCGGTCCGCTCCACCATGCGCTCGGCCCGGGTCCTCGCCGCTTCGAGGATGTCGCTTCCCTCCCTCCGGACCTTGGCCAGAAACTCCTCTCGCTCCCTCAGCAGCCACCGAGCCTCACGCAGCTCCTCGGGAAGGCGACTCAATGCCTCGTCGACCAGCTCGAGCATCTCGTCACGGTTGACCATCACCGACGAGGACAGGGGCATCGGCCGCCCCGCGGCGACGACATCGCCCAGGCGACGAATCAGGTCCTCGACATCACCGGGGGCGGGAAGGACCTCATCGGCATACGGCTCGTCCGCATCGCCGTCCTCGCCGAAGTCGTCGTAGTCGCTCACGCGCCAAAGGCCTCCGACAGGCGCTTGCTCACCGGGGAGGGAACCATCGACGACACATCGCCCCCGAAGCGGGAGATCTCGCGAATCCACTTGGAGGCGACGAACGAGTGCGCCGTCGCCGACGGGATGAACACCGTCTCGACCCCCGAGATCGCCTTGTTCATCTGGGCCTGCTGAAGCTCGGACTCGAAGTCCGACACGGCTCGCAGGCCCTTGACGATGAAGTCGGCTCCGAGCTCACGCGCCACATCGACCACGAGCTTGGAGAAGACCTCGATCTGCACATTGGGCAGGTGCGACAGGGACTCCACCAGGATGGCCCGACGATCCTCGAGCGAGAACAGCGGCGTGCCCTTCTGGGGGTTTCGCATGGCCGCGACGATCACCCGATCGAACAGGCGGGAGGCGGTCTCGACCAACTCGACATGACCGTTGTGCAACGGATCGAACGATCCCGGGTACAAGACGGTGGCCATCATTGCCTTTCTCCGTGCGTCGTCAGCGCGGCTCCCTGCCGGCGATCGTCACCACGGTATCGCCATAGCGACCCCGACGGCGCAACGAGAGTCCCTCGGGCAGGTCGATGTCCCGGTTCGCCTCGAGCACCAGCGTCGTGGCGTCGACCGCGGCCAGCAGGGCCGACCATTCCTCGTCGGTGGTCGCGTAGGGCGGATCGAGGAACGCCAGATCGAAACGGCGGAGCTCATCGGCAAGAAATCGGGCGACCTCCCGCCGGAGAATCGTGGCGGCATCGCCGAAACCGATCGTCTCGACGTTCCCCTGAACGACCGAGATGGCCTTCGGGTCCCGATCGACGAAGGTGGCATGGCGCGCTCCTCGTGACAGCGCCTCGATGCCGAGGGCGCCCGAGCCGGCAAAGGCGTCGAGGACCTCGGCGTCCTGCACCACGCCCAAGCTTCCCAGCGCATTGAAGGTCGCCTCACGCACCCGATCACCGGTGGGTCGAGTCGCCCGACCGGCCGGAGCCGCCAGACGTCGTCCCTTCGCCGAGCCGGCAACCACTCTCATCGCCCACCACCGGTGGACGGCGCCCGAAGGACGATCAGGACGCGGGACGCCCGACTTTTTGGACCTTGCCGGCCTTGATGCACGAGGTGCAGACATGGAGGCGCCGTGGCGATCCGTTGACCAGTGCCCGGACACGCTGGATGTTCGGGTTCCAACGACGCTTGGTGCGCCGGTGCGAGTGGCTCACGCTCATGCCAAATGACGGGTGCTTGCCGCACACCTCACACACTGCAGCCATCGGAACGCACCTCATCGTTGGATCTTGATCGTTGGACCTTGTGGTCTTGGACCAGTCGAGGCTAGCAGGTCTGTCCCGTTGTTCCATCCCGCCGGGGTCCCACCGGCCGCGAACTACGATCGGACGCAATGGCAACGAGGTACCGAGCATGAGTCGTCGTCTCACCCGGCTCGCCGAGATCCCGGTGACCGAGTTGGCCGGCGTGGGACCCAAGAAGGCCGAGGGGCTTGCCTCGGTGGGCATCACCACCGTGCTCGACCTCCTGATGCACTATCCCCGCCGCTATCTCGACCGCACGAACGAGGCCCGCATCGGCGATGCCCCCCTCGGCGAGGAGTCCATGGTCCTCGGGATCGTTCGCAAGGTCCAATCCCGTCGAACCCGCAACCGCCGCACGATCGTGCAGATCGACGTGTCGGACGGGTCGGGCTACCTGCGCTGCACCTTCTTCAACCAACCCTGGCGTGAGCGTCAACTCACCGAGGGCGCCAATGCCGTCTTCTACGGCAAGGTCGAGATGTTCCAGGGTCGCAAGCAGATGACCAACCCCGTCGTCGACCTCATCGGCGACCGGACCGGGCGCATCGTGCCCATCTATCCCCAGTCGGACAAGGCCCAACTCACGACCTGGGAGATCGGCGGCTGGGTGGAGGAGGCCCTGCGCCGCGCCGGAACCTTCGAGGACCCGGTCCCCGAGGCACTGCTCGATCGCTTCGACCTGGTCGATCGCGACAAGGCGATGCACGGCATCCATCTTCCCGAGTCGGCGGCACAACACGCAGCGGCCCGGCGCCGTCTGGTGTTCGATGAGCTACTGCGCATTCAGGTCGCGCTCGTGCGACGCAAGCGCGACCTGGAGCAAACCTCGGTGGGAATCGCCCATGTCGTCGGCGGTGCGCTGGTGCCCGAGTTTCACGCGCACCTTCCCTTCCCGCTCACCGGAGCCCAGAGGCGGACCATCGCGGAGATCGACGCCGATCTGGCCAGGCCCACCCCGATGCACCGCCTGCTCCAGGGTGACGTGGGCGCCGGCAAGACGATCGTCGCGGTGAGCGCGCTGCTGACGGCTGTCCAGGGCGGCCATCAGGGCGCCCTCATGGCGCCGACCGAGGTCCTCGCCGAGCAGCACCACGCGGGGATTCGAACCCTGCTCGACGGCCTCACGCTCAAGGACGACAATCTCTTCGGCGAGCGCCCGGTACGCGTCGAGTTGCTGACGAACCGCACCACCGCATCGATGCGCACCAAGCTCGCCGCAGCACTCCTCGCAGGCGAGGTCGACATCGTGGTCGGCACCCATGCCCTGCTCGAGGACAAGGTCGCGTTCCACTCGCTCGGTGTGGCCGTGATCGACGAGCAGCACCGGTTCGGTGTCGAACAGCGCGCCGCGCTGCGCTCCAAGGGCGAGATCGTGCCCGACGTGTTGGTCATGACCGCGACCCCCATTCCGCGAACGGCAGCCATGACCGTCTACGGCGACCTCGATGTGAGCGTGCTGGACGAGTTGCCCCCCGGGCGGACACCGATCACGACCACCTGGGCCCGTGGACCACTCGACGAGGCCGCCGCGTGGGCCCGCGTTCGCGACGAGATCGCAGCAGGACACCAGGCCTATGTCGTCTGTCCGCTGATCGAGGAGTCCGACAAGCTCGAGGTGCGGTCCGCCGAGGAGACCTTTGCCGAGCTGCAGGGCGGTGAGCTGGCCGGACTGCGCCTGGCCCTGCTCCACGGACGGATGAAATCCGCCGAGAAGGAACAGGCCATGGAGGCCTTTCGTGGGGGCCGCCTCGACGTGCTGGTGGCCACGACGGTCATCGAGGTGGGCGTCGACGTGGCCAACGCTACCGTCATGGTGATCCTCGACGCCGACCGATTCGGTATCGCCCAGCTTCATCAGCTTCGCGGTCGAGTGGGCCGTGGCGCGGCCGTCTCGTGGTGCTTCCTGCTTGCCAAGGGTGAGACGCCCGAGTCCGAGGCCCGTCTCTCGGCCCTGGAACGCAGCACCGACGGCTTCGAGCTCGCCGAGATCGACCTCGACCTGCGAGGCGAGGGAACCATCATGGGAGCACGCCAGAAGGGCAGGAACGATCTGCGCCTCGCCTCGTTGCGCCGGGATCGGGACTGGGTGGCCAGGGCCCGGGAGGTTGCCTTCGAGCTCGTCGACGCCGATCCGACCATGGCGTCGCACCCCGCCCTTGCGGAAGAGATCGACCTGCTCCTCGGCCCCGACGACGAGGACCTCGCCGAGGCTCCCGACCGCACCGACTACCTGTTCAAGTCGTGAGCGATCAGCGGCGCGACACCGTCAGGTCGTGAGGTCGAACGCCGTCTCGTCCCCACCGGGGATGAGCAGGTCCCACCGGTCGAGGCAATCCCGGCAGCGATAGGTCACCAGGTCGCCCGGCTGCCAACCGAGCTCAGGGGCAATGGTCAACAATCCACACGGCCCACCGCAGTCGATGCAGTCGATCACCGTCTCGGGTTCAAAGCTCGCCATGGGTCAAGGCTAGGTTCGAAAGCGACGGACCGGTCTACGCGCCGGGCTACGACCGGGAGAGGCGCTGCCAACCGGGGTCGACCGGGCCCACGCCGCTGCCCAGATCGACGCCCGCAGTGATGGCGTGCTCGATGAAGTGCTTTGCCGCAACGCAGGCGTCCACCGGGTCCATGCCGAGGGCCAGCTCTGCGCAGATCGCGGCGGAGACCACACAGCCGGTCCCGTGGGTGTGGCGACCCGGAATCCGGGGTGATTCAAGCCACGTCCCCTCACCGTCCGTCCAAACGAGGTCCGGAGAATCCGGGCCCGCCAGGTGGCCGCCCTTCACGAAGACCACGCGGGGGCCCATGGCGGCGATCCGGCGTGCCGCCTCGACCATGGCGCCTCGATCATCGACCTCGATGCCCGTCAGCGCCTCGGCCTCGGGAAGGTTCGGTGTCACCACGGCCGCCAGTGGCAACAAACGAGCTCGCATCACCACCAGGGCCTCCTCACTCAGGAGTCGATCGCCGTGCTTGGAGATCAGGACCGGGTCGACCACCAAGGGCACCGGGCCGGCATCCACCAGCGCTTCGGCGACGCATTCGACCAACTCGGCCGAACCCAGCATCCCGCACTTGGCGGCGTCAAAGCCGATGTCACCGGCAACCGCCGCGATCTGAGCCCGCACGAGCGACGGGGCGAGCAGGCCGACATCGTGAACGCCGATCGTGTTCTGAGCGGTCACCGCCACGACGGCGCAGGCGCCCCAGACCCCATGGGCCTCGAAGGTCTTGAGGTCGGCGACCACGCCCGCTCCCCCACCTGAATCGGTCCCCGCGATCGTCAGGGCGACCGGGCGACGTCCGCTCCTGTCCTGCGCCACCCTGTTCACCACCGACCTGTTCACCACCGACCCGTTCACCACCGATGATCCCATCCACCCGACGGGAGCTCGCCGCCCCCCAGCCGATAGTCCCCCCGCTCCGAGGTGCACCTCCCGATCAGCACCGGAGGCGGAAGGCCGGCCGATCGAAAGCCCTCCTCCAGGCGGTCGGGGTCGGGAACGGCGATCAGCAACTCGTAGTCGTCACCACCGGCGATCGCCTCGTCGAACGTTGCCCCCGGCGCCACCGGGACCTCGTTGAGGACCGCCCGAACGCCCGATGCCTCGCCAAGGCGGCGAAGATCCATGGCCAAGCCGTCCGAGAGGTCCATCATGGCGCTTGCGCCCGCATGTCGAGCCGCCGTGCCGTGCGCCGTGCGAGGCATCGGACGACGATGGGCGTCAACGGCCGAGGCCACCTCCTCGGAAGATGGGGAGCCGAGGGCGCTGTCGCCTGACGCCGGGAGAGACTTCCCCGCTTCTGCACGCAAGGCCCGCAAGCCGGCAGCGGCGGCCCCCAACGGCCCCGTCACCACGAGGTGATCACCGGGCCTCGCTCCACTGCGGAGCACCGGCCCGGGCCCCCCGTCGGCAACGGTCCCGGTCACGGCCACGGTCACCACGAGGGCCGGCCCTCCGGAAAGGTCTCCGCCCACGATGGGACAGCCGAGCATCCGGGCTGCCTGCTCCAGTCCCTCGTAGAGCCCATCGAGATCGGCTCCACGTCCCGGGGGCACCACGACGGTCACGAGCGCGTGGAGCGGGCTCCCACCCATCGCGGCAAGGTCACTGACATTGACAGCAAGGGCCTTCCAGCCCAGATCAGCCGGCGTCGTGAGGCCGAGGTCGGCGTGCACCCCCTCAACCAGTGTGTCGGCCGCCAGCAACAGCAAACCCGCCGGAGCCCCGACGACAGCAGCGTCATCACCGATCCAGACCTGGCCGGGGGGTGGTCCGGGCAGGCGCCGGGTGAGACCGGCGATCCAAGCCGACTCGTTGCTCAGGAGTGGGCTCCGATATTCTCCATGAACGCATCGTAAACGAGAGGGACCAGGCCGTGGACAGTCTCACCAAGCAAGGCGTCGTCAAGTCCTACGATCCCGGCACCCGGCAGGGCACGATCATGTGCGACAGCGATCTGCTCGATTACGACCTCGCCCCCGACGCGCTGGAGGGGTCGGTCTTTCGTATGTTGCGACAAGGTCAGCGAGTGGTGTTCAACCTCGATGACCAGGGGCTGGCCTCTCACATCCACCTTGGCTCCGAGGTCGACATGGGCACGCCCGGCTTCACCTCCGCCGGGGTGGCGATCCCCACCGGGGAATAATCCGATGCCGGGGCTCGACGCACAGCACGCAGGCACCACCGGGGGGAACCACATCCGGGGATTCGCTCCCCCTTTCCGGACATTGAGGAGTACAACTTGAGCACCACACCGCCGACATCGAATGCCAAGCTCCTGTCCTGGGTCCAAGAGGTCGCCGCCCTTTGCCAACCCGATGCCATCGAATGGTGCGACGGCTCCGAGGGCGAGTACGCACGCATGTGCGAACTCCTGGTGGAGGCCGGAACGTTCGTGAAGCTGGACGACGAGAAGCGACCCAACAGCTTCCTTGCCCGCTCGAACCCCGACGATGTCGCCCGCGTCGAGGACCGCACCTTCATCTGCTCGGCCGAGGAGATCGACGCCGGTGTCACCAACAACTGGTGTGATCCCGCCGAGATGCGCTCCACGCTGAAGAGCCTCTTCGCCGGCTCGATGCGCGGACGCACCATGTACGTCGTCCCTTTCTCGATGGGCCCGCTGGGCTCGCCCATCTCGCACATCGGCGTCGAGCTCACCGACTCCCCCTATGTCGTCGTGAACATGAAGCTCATGACCCGGATGGGCTCGGCCGTCCTCGACGAGTTGGGTGACGGAGTCTTCGTTCCATGCCTGCATTCGGTGGGAGCCCCGCTCGAACCTGAGCAGGCCGACGTGGCATGGCCCTGCAACGCCGACAACAAGTACATCGTTCACTTCCCCGAGTCGAGGGAGATCTGGTCGTTCGGCTCGGGCTACGGGGGCAATGCCCTGCTCGGCAAGAAGTGCTTTGCCCTGCGGATCGCCTCATCGATGGCCCGAGAGCAGGGCTGGCTCGCCGAGCACATGCTCATCCTCGGCGTGACGCCCCCCGATGGCGAGAAGCGCTACGTCGCCGCCGCGTTCCCGTCGGCGTGCGGCAAGACCAACATGGCCATGATGATCCCGACACTTCCCGGCTGGAAGATCGAGACCATCGGCGACGACATCGCCTGGATGAAGTTCGGCCCCGACGGCCGGCTCCGTGCCATCAACCCCGAGGCCGGCTTCTTCGGTGTCGCTCCGGGCACCTCCATGAAGACGAACCCGAATGCCATCGCCACCCTGCAGGAGAACTGCATCTTCACCAACTGCGCCGAGACGCCCGAGGGTGACGTCTGGTGGGAGGAGCTCTCCAAGCCCCCGCCCCCCCGCCTGATCGACTGGCTCGGCGACGTCTGGACACCGGAATCGACGACCCCTGCCGCTCATCCCAATGCCCGATTCACCGTCCCCGCATCGCAGTGTCCGTCCATCGCCCCCGAATGGGAGGACCCCGCAGGCGTCCCGATCTCGGCGATCCTCTTCGGCGGGCGGCGGGCAACCACGATTCCCCTGGTGACGGAGGCGAGCTCCTGGCGCCATGGCGTCTTCCTCGGCTCGATCATGAGCTCGGAGAAGACCGCCGCTGCCGCCGGCACCGTGGGCGAGGTGCGATTCGACCCCTTCGCCATGCGACCCTTCCTCGGCTACAACGTCGGCGACTACTTCGCTCATTGGCTCCGTGTCGGTGAGACCGAAGGGGCCGAGCTGCCGAAGATGTTCTGGGTCAACTGGTTCCGCAAGGATGAACAGGGCAAGTTCCTGTGGCCCGGCTACGGGGAGAACGCCCGGGTCCTCAAGTGGATCATCGGACGCATCGAGGGCGGCGTCGAGGCCGTCGAAACGCCGGTCGGCCTCGTTCCCGCTCCCGGCACGCTCGACCTCGACGGCCTCGACCTCGACGAGAACCGGATCGTCAAGATCCTCGCCGTCGACGAGAGCGAGTGGCGCGACGAGTTGCCGTTGATCGAGAGCCACTTCGCCGAGGTTGGCACTCGCCTCCCGACGGAGCTTCGCGACGAGCTGCAGGCCCTCGAAAAGCGCCTGGCCGAATAGGGCCCCTGTTCGCCTACGGACTCGAGACAGAACAACTTGATTGTTCTTGTGCCTTCCATGCTGCGGGTTCGAAACAGAAATGCCCAAGTTGTTCTGTCTCGAGTCCTACCCGTCCTTGTTCAACGCCAGACGCAGCCCACGCTGGACAACCGAACGGGCAGTCCCCAACAGCACCGTCAGGTCGAGAAGCAACGACCAGTTCTCGACGTAGAACAGGTCGAGTCGTCGGTAGGCGTGAAACGACGGATTGTCCCGCGCCTCCAGCTGCCACAGGCCCGTCACCCCCGGCTTGACCTGAAGCCGGTCGAGCAACTCATCGTCGAACTGCGCGACCTCGTCGGGCAGGGCGGGACGAGGGCCGACCATGCTCATCGTGCCCTGGAGCACGTTGATCAACTGCGGCAGCTCGTCCAGGCTCGAAGAGCGCAGGAAACGCCCCACCCTGGTCACCCGGGGATCGACACCGTCAGCCTTGAACAACGGCCCACTCCGTTGGTTGTGCGCCTGCAGCTCCGCGAGCTTTGCCTCGGCGTCGACGACCATCGTGCGCAACTTGTAGACCACGATCGACCTGCCGTCCTGACCGACCCGGACCTGACGAAAGAGCACCGGCCCACGGTCGGACATCTTGATCGCCACGGCGGCTGCCACGAACAGCGGTGAGCTCACGAGCAGGACCCCCGTCGCCGACACGAGGTCGAGGGCACGTTTGGCGATCTCCTGACCCCGGGTCAAGGAGAACGGCTCGATGTAGAACAGGGGTTCACGCGCAACCGGCAGAGCGCGGATGCGCCGATAGTCGAAGCCGGCCAGGCCGGTCGAGAAGTGCACGTGGAGATTGCGGAGT
The DNA here is from genome assembly GCA_016178435.1 of Actinomycetota bacterium. Lineage (GTDB taxonomy): Bacteria > Actinomycetota > Acidimicrobiia > Acidimicrobiales > CADCSY01 > JACOTK01. The sequence goes on along the minus strand of JACOTK010000053.1, from coordinate 7,068 downwards.
TGGGCAGAACGAACGATGTCGTTGACCTCGGAGGAGTTCATCGCCGTTGCGGCCATCACGATCCCCGATGCGCCGGCCCTCTCGGCGGCGAGCGTCGCGTCAACCAACTTTCCGAGGCAGGGAAGGCCCATGAGCTCCTGATCCCCCTCGTCACCGACGTAACCAACCGGGGCGTAGCCCATCTCGGGGTGTACGAGGAAGAGCTGCGTCAGCCGTCGCGCCTCCTCGTCTCCCCCGACGACCACGATCGGACGCATGAAGCGGCCCTTTACCCGAGCCCCCTGCAACCAGTGACCGAATTGGCCCCTTGCACCCACCAACATCCACAGGGAGAGCCCGCTGCCCCCGGCAACGCGTATGAACGAGGTCTCGGCGCCGATCCAGCGATCCATGCCGTAGGCGATCAGCAGCGCCACCACGCTGAGGCGAACCAACCTGGTCACCTCGTCGGCGCGCACACTCGAGACACGGGCCAGGTAGAGCCTCTGCCAGTTCGCGAGCAGCACCGTGACAACGGCCATCCCTGCGGCAAAGAGCCCTGCATCGACCCAGGAGCCCTCGTCGAACACCTTGACCCACACCGCTTCGACCGTCATCCAGCCGAGAAAGGCGGTCACCACGTCGATCACCACAAGACGCCGGCGAAGATTGGCCGGCTCCTGTTCCCCTTGCAGCATGGGAACAGCGTATGGGGTCGCAACCGCCCTGCCGGCCATGGGTGAGGGAGCTTCGAGAAGCTGCATGCCTACCCTTTCGTGACGCATCCTGATCACCACCATCGAGTTCGATGGCCGACACTCGAGCCGTACCGTCCTGTGCATGAGAGGAGAGCTGTCGTACCCGACCGTTGATACACCGCCGGCCCTCGATCAACCCCGCGCACGGTCAACCGCCCCTCCGCCGTGCATCAGGACTGATGGGGAAGCCCCATCGCCCGGCACTGTCGCGTCAGGGTCGCGATCTGCTCCTGGAAGTCGCGCAGATCGATCACGCCCTCCTCGAAATCCAGGTGGGTCTCGAGAAAGGTCAGCTCCACCAGATCATTCACGAGTTGGTCGAACAGGCGCTCGACCAACTCGTTGTTGTCACGAACCAGATAGATCGTCGCCAGGAGATCATCGATCTGCTTGTTCACCTGCGCGTGGGCTTCGACGACACTCATCACTCCCAAACCTTCGCCGTCGAGAGCGCAGATCCTGCCGCCGATCAGGGGCAGGCGGGACAAACCGACGCCGTGGCGCCGGGCCCGATACGATACGCGCACCGTTTCCGTTCGAGGAGGTCCCCCGGTGGTCAGCGCCTACATCTTGATTCAAACCGAAGTTGGCAAAGCGGCCAACGTTGCACAGGAGGTCGATGCCATCGAGGGTGTCGTCTCCTGCGAGGACGTGACCGGGCCCTATGACGTCATCGCCAAGGCAGAGGCCGGCACCCTGGACGACCTCGGCAAGATGGTGGTCAGCAAGGTGCAGCTCATCGACGGCATCACCCGGACGCTGACCTGCACGGTCGTCAACCTCTGAGCGTGCACGCTGGTTACGCCGCGCCCTTGAGCATTGCCCGAATGCCCAGGCCCATCAGGAAGAGACCACCCAACCCGTACAGCAGATAGAGCCGGTGCTCGAGCTGTTGGCGATACGAGTAGATGATGCCGACGGCAATGATCGCCACGAAGCCGTAGAACATGTGGAAAGGTGCGGGCTCGATGCCCTCGCCCGCCGTCAGGGCCACGCCCATCGTGACCTGGATAAAGATCGACAGCTCGGCCGCAAGGGTGAACCACCACAGCGAGCGAGTGCGCAGCTCGGGCAGCCTGATCGCTGCGAGGGCCCACATGCCGGCAAGCCCGTTGCCGATGATGACGATCCATGCCCATCCAACGTGAAGGTCGCGCAAGAGCAAGGCAAAAGGCATGGAACGATCATGGCCTGTGTCCCGAATCGGTGCGAGTCGGCTCCGGTCGAAACTCTCAGCTGAAGAACACCTCGGCGACCTCGTGAAAGAGCTGCGGGTCAACGGTCTTGAGGCCACGAACGTCCTCGAGCGGCACTCGCACCACCTGATCACATCGGATCGCCACCATTTGGCCAAAGGCGCCCTCGTGAACCGCGTCGATCGCCGCGATGCCGAAACGTGTCGAGAGGACCCGGTCGTAGGCCGAGGGGGTCCCTCCCCTCTGGATGTGGCCCAGGATCGTGACCCGGGTCTCGAAGCCGGTCCGGCTCTCGATCTCGGGCGCCAGCACGTTGGCGATGCCGCCGAGGCGGATGTGACCGAACTCGTCAACCCCGGGATCGGCGAGCTCGATGGTTCCGGGCTTGGGCAGAGCCCCCTCGGCCACCACCACGATGGAGGCGAATCGGCCCTTCTGATGACGCTGGGTCAGAGCGGCGCACACCGCGTCGATGTCGAAGGGCTCCTCGGGGATGAGAATCTGCGCCGCTCCCCCTGCTATGCCTGCGTACAGGGCGATATGGCCGGCATGCCGTCCCATCACCTCAACCACCATCACTCGGTCGTGCGACTCCGCGGTGGTGTGCAGGCGGTCGATGGCCTCGGTCGCTATCTGCACGGCGGTGTGAAAGCCGAACGTCACCTCCGTCGCGGGAATGTCGTTGTCGATGGTCTTCGGCACCCCGACAACGGGGATCCCGGCTGCTGCCATCTCCCGGGTGATGCCCATCGTGCCCTCACCCCCGATGGAGACGACCGCGTCGATGCTCAACTCATCGAGGGTCGTCTGGCATCTCTCGAAACCGCCATCTAGGTTGAAGGGATTGGCCCGTGAGGTGCCGATGATCGTGCCCCCCCTCGGGAGGGTGCCCCGAAGCCGTTCGATGTTAAGAGGCACATGTCGTTGTTCGATCACACCCCGCCACCCGTCGAGGAAGCCGACGAAGCGATCACCGTGGACCCGCTCCCCCTTGCGAACCACGGCGCGAATCACCGCATTCAGGCCCGGGCAGTCACCGCCTCCGGTGAGGATTCCAACTTTCATCGGGGGAATACACCTCCATGGTTCGGGCGGTCCCGAACGAGCCTAGTGACCAGACGCGCTCTGGGGATCGTGATTTGTCTCACAACGGCTGCGTTTGCCGTCTCGGTTCCCGCTCATGCCCAGTTGGCGCCCACCACGAACGGGGAGCTGCGGACGCAGCGCAACGAGTTGCTTCGGCGTATCGCGGTGCTCACCGACGGCGCGGAGGCATCCCAGGCCCGTTTTGTCGCCGCACAGCTTCGCCTCGCCGACGCCAACAGCCAGGTCCGGTGGGCAAAGGAGACCTTGACCGATCACGCCGTCGCCTCCTACATCCGGATGGTCAACGGCGTGGACCCCGAGATGCTTCCCCGAGAACGCATGTGGAACCAGATCGTCGGGAGCATCGACGACTCGGTTCTCGACCGCCTGTCGGAGGCCCAGAGCGACGCGGAGGACGAGAAGCGAAAGGCGGAGGTCGAGGCCGGCGCGTCGCTCCGGGCAACCGAGGAGCTCAACACGGTGCGCCGTGAGCTGGAGAAGACCATCGCACGTCAGCAGAACGAGGATCTCGCCGAGGAGGCAAAGCGGAACGCCCAGGCACGCCAGGCCGCTCTGGAGGCGGCCCGCAAACAGAGCGAAGCGGGCCCACCGTCAGGACCGAAAGAGGGCGAACGCCATCGCATGGCCTCCGAACAGCAGGCCGCTCTGCTCGCAGCCCACCCCTTCGGCATCGTCGAGGGCCTACCCCCGGGGTTCACCCGCACCGACCAGTCCTTTGCAGGTCCTGCCTCGTGGTATGGACCGGGCTTCGACGGCGCGACGACCGCGAGCGGAGCGATCTTCGATCAAGAGGGTTGGACGGTGGCCCACCGCGACCTCCCCTTCGGAACCATCCTTCTCATCACCCGCGGCTCGACGACCGTCATGGCCCTGGTCAACGATCGTGGGCCCTACGTCGCGGGACGCGTGCTCGATCTGAGCCACGGCGTCGCCAGTGCCCTCGGCACCGTCGCTGCCGGCGTCGCTGACGTGCAGGTCGAAGTCGTTCAGCCACCCGCCGACTGATCCGCCACCGCGACGGCGACCTCGGGCCAGCGGGCGTCGGCGATGCGGGCAAGGACGGCGATCTGGCGACGCTCGCGGGCACGAAACGGCGGGCCCTGACGACCGAGGATCAAGCTCAGGCCGGCCTGTGGCAGGGCTGCCCAGGCAACATCGTCGGGACCCGTGTGCACCATCGCCGGGTTGTTCGACATGCGGCTTCCCTCGGTGAAGGCCGCCAACCAACGCGCCGTCGGGTGTTCGCCGGCGCTCACGCGAATCTCTGCGGTGTCGAGCGTCGCGTGCGTCAGTACGACAACCCAGGCAGCGGTGAAATCGGCCTTCGTGTGCTGCACCAGGGACGCCATCAACTCGTCCGCCGATTCCGCGCCGACCAGGAGCGCGGCGGCTTCGAGGGCGTCGAGACGCGGATCATGGGGGCCCTTCGGGGCAGGGCGGATGTCCTCGACCGCGACACCGTCGACGGCGGTGATCTCCGCCACCAGCAGGTCGATCAGCGTGTCGTCGGGCAACTCGACGATCAACTCGTCGATCGCCTGACCGCCGTCGCGTTCGAGGATGTCGATGCCGACCACGTCGCCCCGAACTGCTCCGATGCGGCTCGCCACCTGGCCCAGCGCACCCGGCCGATCCGGCAACCAGACTCGGACCACATAGGTTTCCATTGGTAGTCAGGCTAAGGCGCCAAGATGAACACACCATTACAGATCCACGAACAGACCGTTTGAACGCCGACGCAATGGATCGGTGTTCTTGACCGACCGGTCAAGAACACCTAGGTTCCCCGCATGGAACGCCGACTCACTGCCCGTGGTCGCGAGCGTCGCCGCCAGCTTCTGGACTTTGCAGCAGAGCGATTCGCCACACGTGGGTACCATTCGACGTCGGTCACCGACATCATCGAAGGGGTCGGCGTCGGCAAGGGCGTCTTCTACTGGTACTTCTCGTCCAAGGAAGAGCTCTTCCTCGAGATCCTGCGTGAGGCCATGGTCGAGCTTCGACAGGCCCAACAGGAGGCCATCGCCGACGAACCCGACCCGGTGCACCGAATCGAGGTCGGGATCCGTTCATCACTCGTCTGGCTCGATACCCACCGCAACCTGTTCGCGCTCCTCGAATTCGCCGTGGGCGAGGAACGCTTCGGACCGGCACTGCGCCACGGTCAAAAGATCGCCGTTGCCGATGTGGCTCGCCAGGTTGAGATGGGGATGGAACAGGGGCGGATTCGCCACGGCAACCCCGAGCTGTTGACCCACGCCATCCTCGGGGTGACGAATCAGCTCACGAGGGTCTTCATTCACGAACGAGGTGGCAGGGGAAGCGACATCGCCGACGATGCGGTGGCATTCTGCCTCGGGGGACTCCTCGGTCAGGACAAGATCCTGTCCTCGGCCCTGCCCCACACCACGGTTCGCTGAATCCCGACTCAGCCGATCACCCGACCTGGGTGGCGATCCCGATGCCTGCGATCTCGCCCGGCTGTTGGCCCGGATCGAAGACGACCAACCGTTCCATCACCTGCGCGAGCTCCTCGGGATTGAGATCGGTGTCGGCCTGGATCACCGTTCCACCGACGACGAACTGGGCGAGCCAGCCATCGTCGGGACTCCCCACGACGTAGCCCTCGCCTGCCTTGCCGGGCCGGAAGTCCTCGGCCCCCGGCGGGGGCACCAGATCAAGGCCCTCGCAATCGGTGTTGAACACGTAGAGATAGAGGTACCCGCTCTCGGAGTCCCCGGGACTCTCGTAGTCGATTGTCACCTCCTCGCATCCCTCTGCGGTCTGATCGGCCGGCGCCACATCCGCCAGCGTCAGGAGCCAGCCGGAAGGGATTGCCGCAGGCACAAGCACCGGTGAGGCGTCGAACGCCCCAATCGCCTCCTCGTTCACCTGTGGCGTGGCGTCGAGCTCATCGGACGCCGGTGCCTCGATGGAGACCTTCGCTCCCCACACGAAGTTGACGGTGATGTCCGAATGCACCGAATCGCCCCGTTGGACCAGGGTGTAGCCGAGGATCCTTCCGTCCTTCTCGGTTCGAAGGGTCAAGGTCATGCGGTCGAACGCCACCCCCGTTTGCTCCGGGTCGGGCAACACGTCCTTGGGGTCGAGGTCGAGCGCCAACACGTAGGCGGAGCCGTCTCGGGTGAAGGTCTTCGGCGCCTTGGCCACCGCCAGGAGCTCAGCAAGAGCCAAGGGCCCCCCGCTGCTCGGGTCATTCGGGTCGAGGATGGGACCCCCATGGTCGGGATTCACCACACCTGGGGGAAGCTCATGTTTCGCCCACAACACGTCGTCGAGACCCGCTGCCTTTTCTGCCTGCCGCGTGTAGACCTCGCCGGCGACCACCAGTGCCTCGGTGACGCCGCCGGAACCCAGGTCGAGTCGCATCAGCGAACGATCGGGCCACGCCACCTGTCCCTTGAGCTTCAGACGCTGGACGACGGTGGTGCCCGATTCGCCCACCTTGTCGCCCCTGCCCGGGGCCTGACCCAGATCACCGGTCTCAACGGTGCCCGAGCCGCTGACCGTCGCGGTCGTGGCCTGGGCGACGAACTTCTTCGAGGCGGCAAAGAGCTCGGCGGCGGTCGGCTCGTCCTCCCCACCGAGGAGCAGAGCCGCAGCCACCCCTCCTCCGATCACCACGAGCAGCGCCACCACGATCAGGGCAACCTTGCCGCCCTTGCCCTTGCCACCCTTGCCCTTGCCACTGCCGTCCGTGCCGACGGGCGGGTCGCCGCCGGCCGAGGTGGTCGCCGACACCCATGTGGGAGTGGCACCCGACGAAGCGGGCACATCGGAGGCGGGTGGCCCCGACTCGGTTCCCGGCGCTTCCGGCGCTCCCGAGGGGTTCGCCCACGGCGAAGGGGCCTCCCCATCACCCATTGGCGGTTGGTCCATTCCCCCGTTGACGTCACTCATGGACGAAATGGTATCGACGCGGCCTTTCCCCTGCGGGGACCCTCGATGCGATCAGAGCTTGGTCAGGACCCGTCGAAGGTTGCGGACCGCCTGGGTCGTGCGCTGCT
>JACOTK010000052.1 GCA_016178435.1 Actinomycetota bacterium | reverse complement strand
GGTGGAGCCCGACAAGCTCGCCGACCTGGTGCTCTGGGAGCCTGCGTTCTTCGGCGTCCGCCCCCACGTGGTGATCAAGGGCGGCATGATCGCCTGGGCAGCCATGGGTGACGCGAACGCGTCGATACCCACACCCCAACCGGTCCTGCCTCGACCCATGTTCGGAGCAAGCCCTCTGGTCGCCGCCAGGACCAGCCTGGCCTTTGTCGCCCCTGTGGCCATCGATGCCGGACTTGCCGATCAACTCGACGTTCGACGTACGTTGACACCCGTGCGCAACGTCCGCAGGCGCACGAAGGCGGACATGGTCAACAACGATGCCTGTCCCGACATCGTGGTCGACCCCTCGACGTTCGAGGTCACCATCGACGGCGAGGCCGTCACACCCGAGCCCGCCGACGAGCTGCCCATGGCGCAGCGCTACTTCCTCTTCTGATGTCCCTTTCCTACAGCTCGCTCGTGCTCGCCGATGGCCGATTTCCCGCCGGAGGCTATGCGCATTCCGGTGGGCTCGAGGCCGCTGTCGGCGCTGGGCGTGTTCGGGACCTGGCTTCGTTGCACGAATTTCTCCTCGGACGCCTCTGCACGGTCGGTCTGACCGAAGCCGCCCTGAGCGCTGCGACGGCCGTTCGCCTGGAGCAGGACCCGCCCACCGCCGTTGCCTGGGACGACCTCGGCGCAGAGGCCCACGCCCGCATTGCCTCACCACGCCTGCGGGAAACCTCCCGCCGCCTCGGGCGCCAATTGGTTCGCACCGCTCGCGCCACCTGGCCTTCCCAACTCCTGGATTCGCTGGATCCGGCAATGAAGGACGGGCCCCACCTGAGCATCGCCCACGGATGCGTCGGCCATGTTGCCGGTCTCGACGCCTTTGCGATTGCCGTGACCTCGACCTACGGAACGGTTGCGGGACCGGCCACAGCCGCCGTTCGCCTCCTGGGCCTGGACCCGGCCGCCGTCAGCGGGCTCATCGCGACCCTGGCTACCGATGCCGAAGAGGTTGCCGCCACCGCGGTCGAGGCCGGAGGCGGACCACTCGACGAGCTGCCCTGCCCGGCTGCGACCTTGGTGGAGATCGAGTCGGAGCGCCATGAGCAGTGGGAGGTGCGACTCTTTGCCTCCTGAGCTGCACACCCATCACCACGGTCACGATCACGATCACGATCATCGGGAACCGTCGGTTTCGACGGATCGGTTGTCGGCTGCCGCGACCGGGGGAGTCACCGGTCGCGGCGGAAGACGTCCCTTGCGCATCGGCATCGGCGGGCCGGTGGGAAGCGGCAAGACCGCCCTCATCGCCGCATTGTGCGCGACGCTGGGCCGGGAGCTGAGTCTGGCCGTGGTCACCAACGACATCTTCACCACCGAGGATGCCGACTTCCTTCGACGCCGCGGCGTGCTTCCCGATGAGCGCATCATGGCCGTCGAAACCGGCTGTTGTCCCCACACCGCCATACGGGATGACATCTCGGCCAACCTCGACGCAGTCGAACGTCTCGAAGCCCGCAACGCACCGGTTGACGTCACCCTGGTGGAAAGTGGCGGCGACAACCTGACCGCCACGTTCAGCCGCGCGCTCGTCGATCACCAGATCTTCGTGCTCGATGTCGCGGGCGGCGACAAGGTACCCCGCAAGGGTGGCCCCGGTGTCACAACCGCCGACCTCCTGGTCATCAACAAGACCGACCTCGCGCCGCTCGTGGGCGCGGATCTCGAGGTGATGGACCGCGACGCACGAGCTCGACGAGGGTCGCTGCCCATCGTCTTCACCTGCCTGGCCCGTGAGCCCGGCGCTGCCAGGGTCGCCGAGTGGGTTCGTGAGCGCTCGGCGGCCTGGTCCGTCGAGGGGCTCCAAGGGCTCGTCCCATAGACGCCCACGCCCGGGTTGAGGCCCGGCTCGAGGGCGGGCGCACACGGCTCACCGTGCTGCGCTCCGAACCGCCGCTGAGCCTGCGCCCCGCCGGCGAGGAGGTCTACCTCGTGGGGAGCGCAGCGGGGCCTCTCGGCGGGGATCGCCTGCGCCTCACCATCGATGTCGGCGACGGCGCGAGCCTGACACTGCGGTCGATTGCCGCCTCGGTCGCCCTTCCCGGCCCCGACGCTGAGCCCTCCCGACTGGATGTCCACGCCCGAGTGGGCAAAGGGGCGACACTGCGCTACCGGCCCGAGCCGCTCATCGCCGCCGCTGCCTGCCGGCACCGAACGACAGCGCGCCTCGAGCTCGCCCTGGACGCATCGGTCGAATGGCGCGAAGAGCTTGTGGCCGGTCGGCACGGTGAATCGCCGGGATCATGTTGGACTCGCCTGGTCGCCGACATCGACGGCCGTCCCCTGCTCCGTCACGAACTGCGAATGGGCCCGGACGCTCCTGCGTGGGACGGCCCCGCAGGTCTGGCCGGCGCCAGGGCCGTGGGCATGCTGTTGCGCACGAACCGGCTTGTCGGCGCCGGCACTCCCCTGTTGGATGCCCCCCTTGACGCCCTTCTCCGAGCGTCGGTGTTCCCGCTCGAGGATTCTCACGGCCGACGCGCCGAACTCCTCACTGCCTGCGCCCTCGACGTACCGGCCCTGCGCTCCTTCCTCGTTCCTGCCGATCCCTTTCCTGCCGATCCCTTTCCTGCCGATCCCTTTCCTGCCGATCCCTTTCCTGCCGATCGCGTTCCTGCCGATCGCGTTCCTGCCGATCGCGTTCCTCGGTCCTCGCAGTAACGGAAAGCGCCCGCCTTCCTGCGGGCCGGCCCCCCATGTGTGACCTCGGGAAGGAGGAGGCGGGCCGGCTGGGCTGCGCGGATCCCTCAAGACGTCCGCCATGGCGTCGATACAGAGTCATGCGAAAGGTCGCGAGCCACATTTCCGATGAGACGACGGGCTCGCGGCATGCCGGCCACAGCCGACGTGACGGTGGTGCTCATCGCCTTTGGGGATTCCGCGTCCGAGCCGTCATGATCGCGCTCTCCGTGCTGCCGCTGACAGGTCTCGCCATCGTTGTCGGTGGTCGCGCCGCCGACACGAACGCCCTGAACGACGATGCCCGCCACATCGAGAGGTCGACGGACAATCTGATCGCCCTGACCGCGCTGCAGGCGTCCCTCGTCGACGAGCAGACGTGGACCTTCGCCGCGTTGGGCATCACCTCGGCGGGCCTTTCCCTCGACATGCTCAAACCCTTCGGTCTCGACATCGAGGCGCAGCAAGCACGCTCCCTCGCCCTGGTCGATGCAGGCGTCGCCAAGCTGGGGTCTGAGGAGGCCAACGGCCTGCTCGCGGCAATACGACGGCCGGAAGCAGCCTTGTCGGCCATCGAGAGACGATACGAGCCGCTCGGCCAGGAGGTCGAGCGGCGGCGGGTCGCCGAGCTCGCGAACCTGCGGGAGCACGCAGCCGCCTTCCACAACGGAGTCGAGCTGCTGATGGCGATCCAGGCGCTCGATGGGGCCCTGCGGGTGCGACAGGCCTACATGTTGCAAACCGAAGGCTTCTACTTCAGCCGATTCGGTGGTTTCATGCCGAGCCTCTTCGAGGGCTCCCTCGGCGGTGTTGCGCAGACCCAACAACTCATCCGCTACCGGGAGGAGTACTCGGCGGCCTCGGCGATGGTGTTGGCAAATGCCCGAGCCGCTTCACCGTTGTCCACTCGACTGACCACCATCCAGAACGGACAGGCGTCCAAGTTGGTGGAATCCACGATCAACGGAGAGATCTTGGCCGCGATCACTCGTGGGGCGAGCATCGCCGAGCTCACCACAGCGTCGATCCCGGCACAGTTGAGCGCGATCGGTGATGTCATGCGGGCATCGGCGCGGGGTGCGCTGGAGCACGCCGATCTCGTGGGCATCGCTGCATCCGAGATCACCAAATCGACGAACACGCTTCGTATCAGTGCCACCAGGGAGGCCCACGAAGCCCTGATGGTCCTCATCGGGCTCCTGAGCCTCTCCCTCGTCCTGGCAGCCACGGGGTCTCGGATGATCACCCGGCCGCTCCTTCAGCTCGCCGTCGGGGCGACGGCGATCCGGGACGGCCGATCCGCTCATCGCATCATCCCCGCCGGTCCGCTCGAAGTACGAGCAGCGGCACTGGCCATCAACGAGGCGGCAGCGCACCTTGATCTCGCCGAGCGCCAGGCCCGCGCCCTCGCCGTGGGAGACCTCGATGCCAGGGAGCTGACCGAGACCGCTCCCGGACAGCTCGGGGAATCGTTGCAGCACGCGGTGCAGACGTTGACGGCATCGCTCTCCGAACGCGAGGAGTTCAGACGCCGGCTCTCGCACGAGGCAACCCACGACAGCCTGACCGGGCTCCCAAATCGGAATGCCTCCATGAGGCAGCTGTCGGCGTCGCTTGCACGAGCAACCCGTTCGACGTCGTCCATCGCCGTGCTCTTCATCGATCTCGACGCCTTCAAGCCCGTCAATGACGTCCACGGACATCAGGCCGGGGACATCGTCCTGATCGAGATCGCCAGGCGTCTCTCCCAGGCCCTTCGAGAGGGTGATCATGTCGGACGACTGGGCGGCGACGAGTTCCTCGTCATAGCCGAACCGATCCAGAGCTCCAAGGAGGCGATCGAGCTCGGGAGACGCATCCTGAACGCACTTGCCGGACCGATCGAGGTCGGCGAGTCGGTGGTCTCGGTCGGCGCCTGCATCGGTATCGCACTGGCGAACGACGACCGGCTCACCCCCGACGAGTTGCTGCGAGATGCGGACCTTGCCGTTTACAAGGCCAAGGGGATCGGTCCGGGCAACATCGAGCTCTGCGACGAGGAGCTCCGCTTCCGACGGATCGAGCAGGCAGATCTCGCGATCGCGTTGAAGCAGGCCATTGCACACGACGAGCTCGTGTTGCACTACCAGCCGATCATCTCCGCCGGGACCGGCGCGCTCCAGGGTCTGGAGGCATTGGTCCGTTGGGAGCGACCCGGACACGGCCTCGTGTCGCCCGATTCCTTCATCCCCTTCGCCGAGCGCAGCGACCTGATCATCGCGCTCGACCGCTGGGTCATCGAGCACGTTGCCCGGCAGCTGGAGTGGTGGAAAGATGACCCGATCCTGGGATCGGTGCCTGTGGCCATCAACATCTCCGGTCGTCACCTCAGTCGCATCGCCGTTGTGCACAACGTGTGCGCCCCGCTGACCGCACACGGCATCGACACCTCCCGTGTGATCATCGAGGTGACCGAAAGCGCCGTTCTGGAGGAACTGCATGTCGTTGCCGCAAAGATCCAGCGGCTCCGCGATGTGGGCATCAAGGTCGCCATCGACGACTTCGGCACCGGCTACACCTCGTTGGCGCATCTGCGATCGCTCCCCATCGACATCCTCAAGATCGATCGGTCGTTCACGGTGGGCGCCTGTGATGATCCCCACGCCAGGTCGATCGTGAAACTGATCATCGACATCGGCCACCTGCTCGGGGCGCGGATCACCGCGGAGGGGATCGAGACCGTCGAACAGGCACATCAACTCGCAGGCATGGGAGCCGACGAGCTCCAGGGCTACTACTACGCCAAACCCGTACCTGCCGACACGGTGGCTGCGTCGATCGCACGAACCCTCGAGAGCGCGAGCAACGCACGATAGGTCAGGTAGGATCCTCCCGGCGACGAGACTCGTCGCCGGGAGGGGCAGCACATGGCCGACGCCGACCTTGCCCAGGCGGAACGTCAGGCGCTCTGCGACCTGATGATGACCCTTGGACCCGAGCAGGCGACGCTCTGCGAAGGCTGGAATGCCGACGACCTTGCCGCGCACTTGATCGTTCGGGAGCGTCAGCCCCTCGCCGCCCCGGGGATCGTGCTCGGAGGTCCCTTTGCCCGCTACACCGCGCGAGCGATGGACAGGCTGATCGAGCGCCACGACTTCGAGGAGTTGGTCGGCCTGGTGCGGTCCGGACCACCACGCCTGCTTCGCCCCGCTGATGGCGCCATGAACCTCATCGAGTTCTTCGTCCATCACGAGGACCTGCGCCGTGGGCCGCCGCGGGTCGAGCCTCGTGCAGGCATTGTCGCGCTGGAGGACGCGTTGTGGTCTCAGTCGCGTCGACGCTTCAAGATGCTGACGCGGAAATTGTCCGATGTCGATCTCACGCTGTCCGATCCCGTTCGCGGCGACAAACACGTCGGCGGCGGCGACCGTCCGGTGACCATGGTGGGGTCGATCGGCGAGATCACGCTCTACCTCTTCGGCCGTCGCAGCGCCGCCCGGGTCGACCTGGTCGGCGACCCCGCGGCCTGCGCCGAGCTGAGCGGCGGACGCCTCGGCATGTGAGCCCGATCTCCTCGCCGCAGACCCCCTTGCCGTTCAGTCCAGGACGACCCGGGATCGGTGGTCGTCGGCGGGAAGGTCGCCCTCCACCACTGCGGTGACCTCACACTGGATCAGTGCCGCGCGTCCTCGCAGGGTTGTCGCAAAGGCCGTGTCCGCTGCGTCACGGCCGGTCGCCACGCGTACCAGGGAGGATCGAGGGGCGCATCGAGTCGGGTCGATGACCTCCCATGCCGATCCGATCCGTGCCTCCACCACCGCATGAAAATCCATCGGCGACAGGCCGGGAGCGTAGACCGCCACGAAACGGGCCGGCACGCGGAGGGCCCGACAGAGCGAGATGGTCAGGTGCGCGAAGTCCCGACAGACCCCCTCGCCGGCGCCCAGTGTCTCGATAGCCGTGTCAAGGTGATCGCTCACCCCGGAGCGGTAGGCGATTCGCTCGAACACCCACCCTGCCACGGCAGACGCCAGATCGGGACCACGTGGCACATCGGCGAACTCGAAATCGGCAAAGCCGGCCAGCCTGTCCGAAGGGCAGTATCGGCTCTGCCACAACGCCACCAGCGACTCCTCGTCGTGGGCCAACTCGATGCCGGGGACATCGACCGGGACAAGTTGCATCATCGTCCCGGCCACGGTTGCCGAGTAACGAACATCGAGGGTTCCCTCTCGCGCACGCAGGATGTGGACACGCCCTCCGCGGCTCGTCGTCACCTCCGTGGCGGGGCTCTCGATCGGACGGCCGTCAAGGCTGATGTCCAACTGCTCGCGTCGAAGCGGACGCCTCGTCGATGCAGCCGCCACCTGTACAGCGAGCACTGCGTCGTCCTCGACCTCGAAGACCAGCCGGGAGGCCAGGTCGCAGGCCGGGGACGACTCCGCGGCTTCGACCGTCAACCGGGGACCCGGTCGCCGGGGGTGAACACCGAACCGGGGCGGTTCGCAACATGGGAATCGGAACAACCCGCATCGAGCACGGCAACCTCCTGACTCCTCGCCAGGCTATCAACCGCACGTCGCGGGGCGATGGTGAAACCGGCGACAGCCGCACTGCCCTCGACACCACCCTCGACACTTCCCTCGAACCACACCGGAGGGACACCGGGAGCACTCCGACGGGAGCAGCAGGGCCGAATGACCCTGGCACCCGGACAGGCGCCCGGGCATGGTGGGCAGGTAACCGAGCCACCGGTCTCGGACCCGTACGGAAGGTGATGCCATGGCACAGGATGAGAAGAACGACGTTTGGGAAGATCTTGCCAAGTCGATGGAGGGAATCGGTCTCAAGCTGAAGCTGCGCGTCGAGGAGTCCCTTGCCGAGGGAGCGCCTGAGCGCGAAGCCTTGGAGCGTGCCGTCGCCGGGCTCCGCGAAGCAGTGGGTCAGGCTTTCAACCCCGTGCGCGACGCCGTGCAGGATCCGGCCATCCGAGACGATGTGAATCGGATGGCGGACCGCCTCGGAAGCGCCGTCTCCGACACCATCGGGATGGTTCGATCGAAGGTCCGTCGCGGCGAGAAGCCCTAGCGGGGCGTGGCCCTGCCCTGGCGTTCGACGGACCAGGTCCGTTCGAGGGCCGAACGCCTGCTGATCAACCCCCAAACACCTCGACCACGGGGTCCTCGGGCTTCCGCAATCGTCACCTGGTGAACTCGGCCCTTACCTCAGCGGTGTGCTCGCCGAGTTCGGGTATGCGACCCACGGACCCCGGCGTTCGGTCGAATCGTGGCGCGGCGCCCGGTTGCACGATGCCGTCGACCTCGACGAAGGTCTGTCGTGCCCGGGCGTGGTTGCCCTGCGTCGCCTCGGAAAGACTCGATACCGGCGTGACGCACACTTCGTGGCCCTCGAAGGTCTCGACCCAGTGCTGGAGGGGTTGCTCGGCGATGAGCGCCGCGACGCGACCGGTCATCTCCGGCCATGCCCCTCGATCATGTTGGTCGGGCAGAGTTGCCACGTCGAAACCGAGCAGACTCATGAAGGTCTCGTAGAACTTCGTCTCGATGGCCCCGACGCTCAGATGACGCCCGTCGGCGGTGCGATAGATGTGGTAGAAGTGCGAGCCGCCGTCGATGCGGTTCATCCCCCGCTCGTCACGCCACGAGCCGGCGGCGTACTCGCCGAACCACTTCGCCATCATCAGCGCCGATGCATCAAGCATCGCCACGTCGATGACCTGGCCCCGACCGCTCCCCCGGGACTCCCACAACCCACACATCACGCCGAAGGCAAGCATCCAACCGCCCCCACCGTCGGCCACGAGATTGAGCGGAATCACCGGATCACCGCCGGTTGGGCCAATCGCATGAATCACTCCTGCGACACCGGCGTAGTTGATGTCGTGGCCGACGGTGTCGGCCAACGGGCCATTCTGTCCCCACCCCGTCACGCGGGCAATCACCAGACGCGGGTTCAGCTGCAGGCACCTCTCGGGATCGAAGCCCAGCCGCTCGAGGACCCCCGGGCGGAACCCCTCGCAGAGGACATCACACGAGGCGATGAGCTCGGCGAGAAACACCTTGCCGTCGTCGGACTTCAGGTCGATCACCACCGAGCGGCGGCCCCGCAGCAGAACATCGCCCGCCGGGTGGGCGGCTCCGGGACGGTCAACCCTGATGACATCGGCGCCCATGTCGGCGAGCAGCATGCACCCGAACGGGCCCGGACCGAGACTGCCCAGCTCCAGCACGCGGACATCGTGGAGCGGGCCCTTCCCTCCCTCGGTCCCCGCTGTCATCAGGCACCGACCGCCGGGTCCGTCATACCCGGGTCACCACCGGCGTCCGTGCAGCCAAGTCCCAGCAGTCCCATCGCCGTCGCCCGCAGCTCGACCTTGCGAACCTTTCCCGACGGCGTACGAGGAAGCTGCTCGACCACGACCAGGTGCTCGGGCCAGTACTGCTTGGCCATGCCGATCCCCGCCAGATGCGATCGCAACCGATCGAGAT